>JAUXIU010000039.1 GCA_030620895.1 Deltaproteobacteria bacterium | reverse complement strand
TGCTGAGTTGGTGCAAAGAACGGAGCAAGAGATGTTAAAGACCAAGAACTTTGGCAGAAAGTCTTTGAATGAGATAAAGGAGATTATTAGCCGTATGGGCCTTGAGTTTGGTACAAAAATTGAGGGTTTTCCCTCCAGAGATGAACTTGACAGAACAGTACCTGAAAAAAAGGATGTTTTATAAAAGATATCCTGATGGATGTTTGATTTCACAGATTGCAAGAAGGGGACTGTCCCAGATTTACGGACTGAGCAAAGTGAAGTCGTCGGGGTACCCACGTAAGTGGGTCGGGGACTGTCCCTGGCAAAAGGGCGCTTTCCAAATTGAAAACTACATCAGTGTCCAACTGAGTTTCCATATGGACACTAATTAGGTATAATAGAAGTTATATCAGAGGGAGACATGAGACATAACAGGGATGAAAAGAGGTTTAATAGACCAACAGGCCATTTGAGATGCATGATGGCCAACATGACGAACTCGCTTTTTCTGAACGGCCGGATTAATACCACAACAGCCAAGGCCAAAGAACTTAGAAGGATGGCCGAACGGATGATAACCCTTGGGAAGAGGGGCGATATGCCTGCCAGAAGGCGGGCCATGGCTTTTATGAGACGCAAGGATGTAGTGGTTAAGCTTTTTAATGATATAGCTCCAAAATGCAAAGACAGGAATGGCGGTTATACCAGGATACTGAAGATTGGAAACAGGCCAGGAGATTGTGCCTCAATGTCGATGATAGAATTGGTTGATGAAAAGAGGGCAACTGAGGGATAAAATAGGCCACTATTTATTTATGACGTTGTGTATAGATTGTATCTGACAGTTTTTCTTAAGCCATTACGATCTTAATCAAGCCCATTCTTTTAGAATTTATCGTCTTTGCCATATAAAGACAAAAGAATCATTCCTTTATCTTTACTTACTGTAAACCTTTAATATACCCCTTATAACATGAAAAAGACCGTATATTACCCACCCCTTAAAGAATTTGTAAAGATAGCTGAGAAGGACAGGTGTGTGCCGGTCTATAGAGACATACTGGTGGATACAGAAACACCTGTCTCTGCCTTTCTAAGGATAGACGATGGAGGTAGTTCTTTTTTATTTGAAAGTGCGGAGGGGGGGGAGAAGTGGGGAAGATATAGCTTCCTTGCAATATCACCAAGAGCCACCTTTAAGAGCAGTGGCGATGAAGTTGAGATAGTTGAGGATGGGTCTGTAAGGAAGATGAAGGGCGACCCTCTTGATCTATTAAGAGAATTCATCGCTCCATATAAGACCGCACAGGTTGAAGGCTTGCCGAGATTCTATGGAGGGGCAGTTGGCTATATGGGATATGAGATGGCAAGGCTCTTCGAGAGGTTACCTGACACCTCAACTAAGGATATAGACATACCAGATTCGTTCTTTATGCTTGCGGATACAGTCCTTATCTTTGATAACCTGGAAAGTAAGATGAAGATTGTATCTAATATATATATCAGCAAAGACGATAACACAGAAGAATTATATAAAAATGCAGTTGCCAAGATAGATTCACTGGTATCGAGGTTAAAAAACAGGTCGATACCCTCTTTAAGATCCCATGATCTATCTGGGGTAGAAATTGCATCAAACTTTTCTAAAAGGGATTTTCTAGATGCGGTCACTAAATCGAAGGAATATATAAGGGCTGGGGATATTATCCAGGTTGTGATATCAAAAAGGTTTCAAACATCGCTTGATGTAGATCCATTCAGTATCTATAGGGCTCTTAGGTTTGTAAATCCATCGCCTTATATGTTTTTTTTGAGATTGGATGGTATTGAGCTTGTAGGTTCTTCTCCTGAGGTTCTTGTAAGGGTGGAGGGGAGAGATATTGATGTAAGGCCCATCGCTGGAACAAGGCCACGGGGAAGTGAAGAGGAGGAAGACAGACGACTTGAAAATGAGCTCATAAATGATTGCAAGGAGAGGGCTGAGCATATAATGTTAGTAGATCTCGGAAGAAACGATGTTGGTAGGGTGTCAGAAATTGGTAGTATTGAGGTCAATGAGTTTATGATTATAGAGAGATACTCCCATGTAATGCATATAGTATCGAATATCCACGGGATACTAAAGGAGGGCAAGGATCCCCTTGATGCTTTACGGGCCTGTTTCCCGGCAGGGACATTGACAGGCGCACCAAAAATAAGGGCAATGGAAATAATAGAAGAGATAGAACCGTCTAAACGTGGTGCCTATGGAGGTACTGTAGGATATCTTGCTTTTTCTGGAAACATGGACATGTGTATAACCATAAGGACTATCTTAATAAAGGATGGCAAGATATATATACAGGCAGGTGCAGGGATTGTTGCTGACTCGGACCCTGAAGCAGAGTACGAGGAGACTGTAAACAAGGCCAAAGGAATGCTGAAGGCTATTGAGATAGCGAGAGAAGGTCTGGAGTAATATGTTATTAATGATAGACAACTATGATTCCTTCACGTATAACCTCGTCCAGTACTTCGGTGAATTGGATGAGGATGTAAAGGTATATCGTAATGACGATATATCCATTGTGGAGATAGAAGCACTTAAACCAGAAAAGATTGTAATTTCTCCGGGGCCTTGTGACCCTGAGAAGGCTGGAATTTCTGTGGGGGTTGTCAAACACTTTGCGGGTAAATTGCCGATATTAGGGGTATGCCTGGGCCATCAGTCTATAGGCTATGCCTTTGGTGCCAGAATTCTAAGGGCTGATAGGCTCATGCATGGCAAGACCTCTCAGATCCACCACGATGGCAAGACGATATTCAAGGGGATAGAAGATCCTTTTATTGCTACACGTTACCATTCGCTGATAATAGACAGGGAAACTCTGCCTGAATGTTTTGAAATAAGCGCATGGACTGATGAAAATGAGATAATGGGAATCAGGCATAGAAGGCTTCTTTTGGAAGGAGTACAGTTTCACCCAGAATCAATATTGACAGATTCTGGGAAGGATATATTGCGGAATTTCCTTAGGATTTCAAAAAGAAAAACCTGATGTAATTGTATCTCACCTCAACACCCCAACATCTAAAGAAACCATACAAACCATATAAAATTATTGTCATTTGTAGGGGTATGTGTTAGACTATAGCAAATTATCCACAATCTGTAATTATCAGAGATTATGCAAAATAACCAATCTATATTGCCATCTGAATACATAAATCTGTCTCTTTGGAATGAGTTTCAGAACAGTCTTTCTGGTCTATTGGATATTCCTATAGCCATTTATGGCAGCAATGGTTCTCTCATCGCCTCTCCAAGCAGGGAGGATTGCATATGTGAGATTCTAAAAAAGCGAGCAAGAAGTGGATTGGAGCTTTATAAAAAATCATATATTAAGGCCATAACTAAGGCAATACAGAGAAACGAGCCCTATATATATAGATGTTTTACCAATCAATATGTATTCGTCATCCCTGTTACTCTTGATAAAAACTTATCTGTTGCTATCGTTGGTGGGCATGTTTATTTATCCAAGGACGACTTTCAGGCATTTATAAAAGACTCTGCTGATCTTGGGCTTGATGATCTTACTGCCAGGGAACTTCAGAGGAAGGTTAAGGTAATCAAATCTCAGGATTTTTTCACAAAACCGCATATCGTTAAATCACTGGCAGTCCCCTTCTTGAGAAGCCTGTATTTAAAAGGATTCTATGAAAAGTGGTACTACCAGATGCAAACTGTCATAGAGACAACTACCCCTTTCCAATTACCAGGCGGAGAGGAAGATATGTATAGAAATGTCTTTAGCACACTGGGGGTGCTTTTTGATGTGGATACTGCATGTGTAATAGAAAGGCGTAATAAAGATGATTACAATATTCACATTGCTTTTGGACGCAATAAGGACTTGTTGTCGAAATGGGTAATTTCGGATTCTATGGACATTATTGAAAGGGTTGTAACATCGAGGAAACCTGAGTTTTGCGATAACATATTTGATATACAAAAGATGGGATTGCCAGAGGAAATAACATCAGTTAATATCTTCCCTATGGTTACATGGGATAATGTCTCTGGCCTCTTGTGTGTGTTTAACACCAGATTATATAAGGAGTCTATTAAGCTTATCGCCCTTATGGCCAATCAACTTTCCTTAGTAAGAGAAGGTATAAGGGGGGATCAGGATATAAGACAGAGGTTTAATGATCTTAATCTCCTAAAAGGTATATATAAGACGATTGCCCCGGTACTTGATCAGGAAGAACTTTACAGCACCATTATAAACAAATCTACCGAGTTGGTTGGTGCAGAACAGGGTTCTATCATGATATTAAACGAAGAAAATATGACATTAGCGGTTAAGGCAACAAAGGGGATCGATAAGAGGATACTTGAAAATATAAGGATTGGTATTGGAGAGGGTATCTCGGGAAAGGTGGTTGAAAAGGGAACTCCTATTATTGCAAAAAATATAGAATCCAAACCCTTTTCCAGAAGAAATCGCCCTAGATATAAGACCGGATCATTCGTCAGCATGCCCTTAAAAATTGACTCGCGCATAATCGGTGTTATCAATATATCAGATAAGATTACTGGAGAGGTATTTTCAGATAATGACTTGAATCTTCTCCTCTCTTTCGCATGTTATGCATCAATTGCCTTGGAAAGAGGGACATATTATAGGATGACGGAAGAGCTTAAGAAGATATCTTTAACCGATTCCTTAACCGGACTTCTGAATAGGAGATACTTCCAGGAGAGAATGTTTGAAGAGGTGGAGCGCTCAAAACGTCATGATGAACCATTTTCAATATTTATGATAGATATAGACAATTTCAAGGCATTCAACGATAGATATGGGCATCTTGTTGGTGACGAGGTTTTAAAAAGAGTTGCTCACGTTACAAGGGATGCTGTGCGTTCCATTGACGTGGTTTCGAGATTTGGTGGTGAAGAGTTTAGTGTAATCCTTCCTTATACAAGAAAAACAGATTCCTACGTTATTGCAGAGAGGATAAGGCGTTGTGTGGATGATATCAGATTGTTAGGAGACAAGGTTTCTCCTGACCAGAGATTATCGGTAAGCCTCGGTGTTGCCGAATTCCCATATGATGCAGATAATATAGAGGGGCTTATTGAGAAGGCGGATAGGGCGATGTATCTTGCAAAGGAAAGGGGTAGGAACAGGGTGGTTGGTTATGGACAATAAGACGATATTAGATACTTGTCCCAGCAGTGAATTCTTCGGCAGGACTGCTGTAATTGAAGATATCTGTCAACATGCAACCACTGGCGCAAAACCTCCTTTTGGCATATATCTGGCAGGAAAGAGGTGGGTAGGTAAGACGGAATTATTAAAGAGAATCTATCACAGGCTCTTCTGGGATCAGGATGTGGTTGCACCCATCTATTATATATTTAAGCCTTATTGTAGTGTTGAAGATTTTATATATGATTATCTCAAGAACTTCGCAAGACAATATCTTGCTTTTATAAAGAGAGAGCCTAATATCGTTAAGGATGAGGTCTCTGAAAATAAACTGAAACACCTCCTTACAGATATGGGATTTATTGATATTTCGAGGTTTCTCTCCCTGTATCGCAAGGGCGGAAGGGATGGTGACAATATAACAACCTTGAGAGATGCGATCTATACTCCAATTAGAACAGCTAATAATTACGGCACCCCATTTTTTTTGATGCTTGACGATTTTAACCTCGCTGCAAATATGCCGGTTTATGAGGGAGGAGAAGGGCTATTGAGTGAATGTGTAAGGGTTTTTATGTCTGGGAAGGTTTCATATCTGGCGACATGTTATGAAAAGAAGATATCCAAAACTCATGTGTTCCCTGGTTCAATAAGAACAATAGAACTAAACGGCCTTAGCGAAGAGGCCTCTATCTCATTGATGAAGGAGATGAGCCAGGTTTATAAAATAAATTATGATAGTGAGGTATTTGCAGTGGCTGCGGGGCAGCTTGAGGGGAACCCCGCCTATATAAAGAGTCTAATGAGAGCTGCTGCACAGAAAGGGATTAAGAGTCTGACAACCATCAAGGATTTCATAGACCTGTATGTAGAAGAATTGGTCGAGGGCAGCATCGGAATTTCTCTGGGTTCTGTTATTCCGATAAGAAACTTAAATGCCCTGCGTCTACTAAAAGCCTCTATTGATTCTAAGACTGCTGTTACAGAGGAAGAATTATTTGAAGATATATTATGCGATTATGAAGAGGCTAAAAGGTCTTTAACCAATATCTGCAAACTTCAATTGCTTGAGATAGATTGCGGTTTAATAAAGTGGAATGGGGATAAGGTAATGGAAGATTATATCAATTGTCTCTATGATTCCAGAGTTAAAGGAAGGTCAAGAGATGAGGTCAAAACCAGAGTTGCCCTGAAGAGACTAAAGGAAGGCTATTATTTGCAAGGCTTGAAGGTTAAGAGTAAGGTTAAAGAAGAACTTTTAGGATTTTTAAAGAAGTTTAATGGACAGATGGTTCCGAAAACACTCTTCCACAATCAGGATTTTCTGGCAAGATATAGTGGGAAGGTTTCCATGTATGAAAAAGAAATTGAAGAAGATGACAGGATGTCCTTACCCCATATGGCAGGGTTTTTTAATGATGTGAAAAACGGATTTACAATAATCGTAGGGCTAGGTTTTTGTAATGGCAGATATGATGAACAGAATGAAGTAACATGGATTATAGGGATAAAGGAAAATCCAGCGCCTGTTCATATAGGTGATGTTGAAAGCTTTATAAGACATTGCAATGTCATAAAAAGTGATTTTAAGACCACAGCCATAATGAAGTGGATGATTGCTAAGGAAGGATTTACAGGCGAGGCCCTGAAAAGGCTGAGTATAGAGAATATTTATAATACAGATATGGTTCAATTCCGCATTTTAAGAAAACTAATCGAAGATAAAGACGCCATACTTGATTTCAGTGATATGGAGGGATTATCCCCTCTCAAGGAATTTGAGGTAATACTGCCAATATCTTCGAAGGCCGAGCTTGTTGCTGCTAGGGCCGTTGAGGAGGTTGGATTAGATATGGGTTTTAGTAGAGACACCACTGATCAGATAAAAATAGCTTTGCTAGAGGCGTGCATAAATGCCTTTGAACACAGCATGGTTAAAAATAGTAAAGTCTATTGTCGATTTATTGTTGAAAAAGACAGGTTGATAATTAAAATCCAGAATGAGGGCAGGGGGTTTGATCCTGGTATCCAATCAAAGGCCGGTCCTATCGTTAACCTCTCAGGACGTTACAAAAGAGGACGAGGTATAGAGTTGATGAAGGAACTCATGGATGAGGTTAAGTTCGAGAAATTAAGGGGTGGAACCAAACTTGTGATGGTAAAGCATCTGAAGAATAAAGGAGAAGACAGAAATGAAAAAAGAGGCTAGAGGATTTAAAGAGTTTGAAGATTGTGTTGTCCTTTATACGGATAATTATCTGAATGATATTGAAGGGGAAAAACTAGAGGAAGAGTGTAATGAGTTTTTTAGGAAGGGAAGGAAGAGAGTTATTATTGATTTTGGCAATACAGAGCTAATTAACTCCATTGGCATATCTATTCTTGTGGCTATTATGGAAAAGGTTAGAGAGGAAAAAGGGGTTATCTTCTTTTCAGGGCTTAAGAAAGTAAATTATGATATATTCAATACGCTAGGTCTTACAAAGGACATTCCGATATTCAAGACAGAGGAAGAGGCATTGGAAAAGATGATGGTTGATAATTTATAACATTCCTTTTCTATAGGTTTTTGCACTGGAAACAGTATTGTACAGAGTGGATATATTATGCGAGAGAATGATTTAAGATTAGATAAATTACTCTTTAACCTGGATGCACTTGCTGACCTCGGCGAGGTGCTTACATCACCAAAGGACTTCCAGAGGATCTTACGATCTTCATTATATATGACCATGGGAAGCTTTTCGGCTTCCAAAGGCGCAATATTCCAGTATGATCATAAAAGCAAGACAGCCTGTCTTATAGTTACCAAAGGAATCGGTGATATAAACGATATTATACTGAGATTTGACGAGGCAGCCATTAGAGAGATAATAACCCTCAAAAGTCCTATAAACCTTAATGATAATAAAAAGATGACAAAACTTTTGGGACCGGCGATGGCTGAATTGGAGAAGATGAAGGTGAATATATTAATGCCACTTGTGGTTAGAAAGGCTTTCCTTGGTCTTGTAGTAATTAACGATAAATTTTCTGGAGATCAGTATACAAAAGATGATTTTAGGCTTCTATCTGTAATATCCCATCACATTGCGGTCAGC
>JAUXIU010000008.1 GCA_030620895.1 Deltaproteobacteria bacterium | reverse complement strand
GGCAATGATACAGCAGGAGAGGGAGACATAAGATTTACATACTTTTGTGAAGGTGCTTGTCTAAGCCCGTTCGGTATGCTTGGAGCAAAGGGGATTACAACCTATGATGCTGATGTTACAGTTTACAATGCAGGGGTTCATCTTCGTGACCAAAGCACAGGTCAGTCAAGAGCGAAATTTGGATTTTCAGGTATAGCGGCCAATGACAGACTTGATGGTTATTATTACAGACAGAAGCAAACTACAGACTCTGATGATGGCACTTTAAGTCTGAGTGGTGATGTAACAAATTTCCAGATAGCAATAAATATTCCATCTACAAATACAGGTTTTTGGGATAACGATGATGGTGTTGGCACTTATGCAAGGTTTGCAGGATTGAACAATACCTTGCTTGATGGCACAATCGATGATTCCGCAACAACAATAACTGTTGATTCAACGACAGGTTTCCCCACAGCCAATAGATTGAGCATAGACTCAGAGGAAATAGACTGCACAGGGACAGGTGCTACCACTTTTACCACCTGTACCAGAGGGGTAAATGGTTCTGTGGCTGATTCTCATAACGACAATTCTCCTGTCATAGAAATGCTAAAGTTTGAAGTTGAGTCCTATGATACTTCAGGAGAGGATGCTTGGTATAGTGTCAATATACCAGTATTGGATGCTGATGCCGATACGGATATATATTTGGTTTATGGTCATGGTAATCCTTCCGATGGCTCTGATAAGGAAACTACATGGGACTCTAATTATGTGGCAGTATGGCATCTTAATGAAGATAAGGCAGAGGGAGAAATGGATGATTCCACATCTAACAATAATGATGGAACTGATGGCAGTACATCGATTGCAGGTAAAATAGATAAAGGTAGGGATTTAAATGGTTCGTCTGAATATATACAGGTGGGTGATAGTAACTCTTTAGATTTTACAACGAATTTTACAATGGAAATGTGGATTTACAGAGATGTTGATTCAGGTGGCATTGAAAGAATAATTGCAAAATCGGACAAAGATAACTCGTCGGGTATAGACTTTAATTACTTTTTCCAAATAATAGCCACAGATTTATTGGAAGTTGGAGTTGCAAAAGGTGATGATTCATTGGTTTATTTAGATAGTTCTGGAACAATATCAACAGGACAGTGGTATCATATAGTAGCCACAAAAGATAATACTGAATTTCAGATATTTATTGATGGAGTTCTTGATGCAAATGGCATTACAAGTGGAACGATGGGAGATGCGAAAACCACCACTTTCCCTTTGCAGATTGGTAGATTAGGTAGTGGTGGAACATGGTTTTATGGTTTTGATGGTAAAATTGATGAAATAACTTTTTCTAATTCTGTCCGTACTCTTGATTGGGTGAAAGCCAGGGAATATTCGGGGTTGTATGCTAATCCAGACACAGGTGGTAGTTGGCTCACTTTCGGACAGCACGATGGGGCGGCATCCGAGCCTCCCAACCTTACTATCAATGATAAAACAGGCAACAGAGCCGCTTATATAACAGAGGGTTTAATTGAAATAGATAAGGCTTCTGGAGGTTGTTTGAAGGTAAGAGACACAGACGATGCGGGTTGGTCTTATGGCACGGTCTTGAATGGTGTGATTACATGGTCAGGTTCATCCTGCGAGTAAGGAGAATACTATGAAGAAAATATTATTAAGCCTGATATTCATACTTGCATTAACCATCAACGCCAATGCCGATTATGTAGGATGTGTTGACCAGGGTGGCACTATTCCATTATATGTTTTCTTTAAAGCGAGTGATGGTACGGCTTCGGCCGCAACATCTAAAGAGGCCAAAATAGTAGATTCGGCACAGGCCACAGACTCAACAATAACAGATGGTAGCATCAGTCAGGTTGCGTCTGAGACAGGTTGGTATGTGGCTTCGCTTACAGTCGGTGGTGCAGACCCTGTGGGCATGTGGAGCGTTAAGTGGAAAGGGACAGTTGACAGTGTTATTATTGGTGGCATAGATAACTTTGAAGTCCTTGCTTCTGGTGAGTGTACGGGGGGTGGTAGTGCTACAGACAGACTTTTACTGGCAGATACGACTATAGCGACCTTGGCCAGTCAGACGAGTTTCACCCTGAACGCTGGAAGCGCTGATGACAATGCCTACAATAACGCTACCATCGTTATTGAAGATGCGTCAACCTCTGCCCAAAAAGCCATTGGTTTGATTTCCAATTATACGGGTGGTTCAAAGACAGTAACGCTTCTATATGATCCTGCCATCTTTACCATAGCTACCACCGATAAAGTTTATATTTTAGCAGAAAATGCCTTAAAAGCTACCCTTGCAAATAGACAACTCAATGTTGCCGCAGATGGTGATATAGGTGGTAATGTTGACGGTAGCGTAGCTTCTCTTGTAGGTCATACCGTTCAGTCAGGGGACGGTTATTTAGGTGCAACGGCTCATGCAAATTTAGTCAATCAATACGATACTACAGGCCTTACAGGCGACACCTTCCCCGCCACTCAACAACAACTTTCCAATATTGCATTAACGGGAGCTACCGTATCAACTCCAGCTAAAGATGCTCCAAATGGCTTTGTAATAACCTCTGGTGAAAATGAGGCTAACGATGAAGATAGCACCCACGCCCTTGATGACGTTACCCATGACCTGGAGGCTATAAACGATGGCGGCACTGAAAAGATAGAAGCTTATTATGAATTTAATATAGGTGGCGATGGCATTACAACGGGTATTACCGCACACCATTATCTAGACAAGGGCGGAGGTGCAGCCAAGAATCTAACTGTTTGGGCTTATAATTGGGGTGGGACGGCTTGGGATCAAATTGGTACATTGACTTCTGGCACAAGCCTTGAAACCGATACTTATACATTATTCACAGCTCATGTTGGGGCTGGTGCAAACGTAGGTCTGGTTCGTATCAGATATTTGACTGGTAGCGTATCTTTAACGGCTACATCTAAATTACTTGTAGACCAGATATTTGTTGAGTATGCGATTGTCAATAGAACAGTCGGATATGCTGCGGGCGCAATATGGGTTGATACAAATGCCAGCAATACGAATACTGAAAGTTTTGTAGATGGCACAGCAGATAATCCTGTTTCAACATGGGCTGCAGCGCTTACATTGTCAGGACAGCTTAATATAACACGTTTTCATATTGCGAATGGTTCGGCAATCACACTTACAGGGAATAGTGATAATTATTGGATTGTCGGGCAAGGGTACACGTTGGCTCTGGGTGGCCAATCTATAGCATCGGCCTTTATCTTTGGTGGAACGGTAACTGGAACGGGTACTGGCGGGAGCACTGTCTTTGAAGACACTCCCATAGGTGACGTCACTCTCGCACCATCAATAATGAGGCGGGCTTTTTTATCTGGCACTATAACTAATTCAGGGGCTGGGGATTGGTTTATCAATCATAGTATGTCCAGGATAGCTGGTACCTCTACTCCTGTATTTGATTTTGGCACATCAGTTGGGGACACTAATCTCAACATGAGAGGTTATTCAGGCGGGATTCAGCTTGAAAGTATGGGCGATACTGGAACGGATACAGCCTCAATAGAAGGATGGGGGCAAGTTGTAGAAGGAACAAATACGGGTGGCGTAGTTCATGTAAGAGGTAACTTTACTGTTTCAGGAATTACTAATTTAACTCTGCATGACGATGCAAGAATAGATGTAGCTCAGATCAATACTGATATAATCAATACAATTGAATCTCAAAGAGGACACCACAGCGCTACGGGGAATCACTTTTATTGGGGGCCTTCAGGCGGTAGTGATTCAAATGATTGCGAAACTCCTGCCAGACGTTGTGCCACGTTTGCCTACATACAAACCAATAAAGCAGTAGCGAATAACCATGACGTAATACATGCGGTTGCGGATGCCTCAACTGCTCAAACTGTTAGCAATGAAGAGATAACCATATCAAAGGCTTATACATTCCTCAGAGGCCCTGGCCGAGACTTTAAAATAGAGGCTGATACAACCGCCTCTGATACGGTAACTATATCTGCCGAAGGAGTAGAAGTAAGCGGAATGATTGTAAATACCGCAGCAACGGGGGCCAAGTCAGCTATTGTTGTAACAGGAGACTTCGCATATATCCACGATGTCTGGGTTGATGTAGCGCAAAAGTATGGCATAGAGTTAAACACCAGCTCTAACTCTAGAGTACATGATGTGACTTTAGAAGATGTAGGTGGCGGAGGTTCAGACGCTGCCATCTATATTAAAGGAACGACTGGTGGAGATGCCATGAGGAATATGCTGTGGAATTTAGTTATCATAGGTGCTGATTCTGATGGTATCAGGATTGACGATTCAGATGATACAGGGGCTACCGACAATGTTATTATAGGAAATGGCAAGGGTGTGGTTATTTTTGGCTCTACTGGATGGGGTATAAATGAGGTAAATGGAAATGAGAATCATATCATCGGCCCTTCCGTTATGTTACACGGTAATGCAAGCGGGGCATATAGTTTAACTGGTGCTGGCTCGGCTGCTATTAATGTAGATAATTTGGCACTCGCAACAGGCTTAGCCACAGCTCAGACTGACCTTGACACCATTACAGGAGCTGATGGCACTACGCTTGCTACAGCCCAGGGTAACTATGCACCCATAAAGCTCACTGATACAGTAGATGGGACTCGAACAGTGCAAGAAGTCTTATGTGCCGTGGCAGCCACGCAACTCGGAAAGTCATCAGGGATGGGAACCACCACTGTGACATTCAGGAACATAGATGATGATACTAACGTGGTGGTAGGTGTCATGGACTCAAGCTTTAATCGCACCAATGTAACCCTCACGCTTACCGGCTGTAACTGATGCCCAAAGATACTAACAGTGGCTACATGGGTGGTTGGATGGGCGACTGGCTAGGTGACTGGATGGGGCAGCAAGACGAGGCTGTACCGCCAACCACTGGTGTAAGCCGAGGATATATGGGTGACTGGATGGGTCCTGGCTGGATGGGCGACTGGATGGGTAAGGGTGGTGCGATGATTGTAGCGATAGCCAAGTCCCCACGGCAGACGCTGCATGGTTGGAATAAACGACGTCTGCTTCAGTGGGGTGGTAGATTCAAGCCGGCTTAGTGTTTAACACCTCTAAATGCAGGCTTGACGATCCTGGGATTGAACAGGGCTTTCATGTGGTTTACAATAGTATTTATTTGTAACATAGAATCTACTTCCTTGAGAATGCCTCTCGCTTCATGTACTGGTAATCCTTTCCTGTATTTAACTATCAACCCTTTTGGTCCTGGAAAGATGGTGATGATTGGTTCTACCTGAGCCTCGGGTTGCTCTTCCGGTGGCGTTTCTTCCTCCCGTGTGGGGACTTCGGTCATATCGCCATGCACATAATCTTTCTTTTTCTCTTCTGGTACAGGGTCTACCGGCTCTGTTTTATCCTTCTCTTCCTCTCCCATAGCGTTCTCCTTTTATAGTTAAATTTTACTGGCCGTAGGTCTCTGGTCTCCTACAATTAAGCCTCCGTCTGTGGGCGCCAGTTATGTTTTTATATCGGCGCATCTTCCCCGAATGGAATGTCCTCCTCACTTGTCAAGGGCGGTTCGCCCTCGACTACCTCCTTCTCTTCCTCAGTCTTTTTCTTTGCCGCTGCCTTTACCTTCTTGGCCGCCTTGGTCTGGCCTTTCTCTTCTTGTGCTTCTTCCGGCTCTGTTGTCTCGGGCAATGCCGGTGTCTCTTCTGGTGCTGGCAGGGCCGGACCGAACTCATACTCCTCTTCAATACGCCTGACGATCTTCTCTATGTCTGGGCTCATTGGGAGTCTGCGACATAGACGATGCATAACAGTCTTCTCAGCCATTTCCTCATACCATTTCAACCAGATACCCTTTGGACTGCCATCCTTTTCTGCACCGGAAC
Organism: Deltaproteobacteria bacterium; assembly: GCA_030620895.1. Taxonomy (GTDB): domain Bacteria; phylum Desulfobacterota; class GWC2-55-46; order S146-70; family JAUXIU01; genus JAUXIU01. The sequence continues at coordinate 8,586 of JAUXIU010000008.1, read as the reverse complement.
GAGAGATAAGACGCCTCTTTTCAATTTGCTCAAATGTCATCCACTCACGTTCGATCGAGCCATCCTTCAAGTGAGCAATGGCATAGACCGCTACTATCTTGCCTCTGTCAGCCCCTTCCTTCGGCAACTCATGGATAATTTCCTCGTTGTCTCCCATCCTGCGAGAGTAAACATCATTCTCTCTTACAACATTGGCTGATATAGAAGATATATCTCCACTATTGCGGGCTCTCTTGATGACTCCTAATACCATAGGTATGTATTGCACTGCCCTCTTGCCGGTCTTTGTATTAAATAGAACCAGAGCCGCCTCTCTTCCGTCAGGGATAAGTCCATCCGATGCTGCCTTGACACAGGCATTAAACAAACTTCTTCCGTCTACGTTCGGCCCTGCAAGGTCGGGATTGTTTTGAATAGCTATCAGTGTAGCCCGGGTAAACTTCTTGATGCTGATATGCTCCGGTAGAACAGACTTAATCTGCTTCTGTACTGCTTCGCTTTGGAGTAGCTTACATCTTTCCTCTAAAATCGATATAGCTTTCGTCATGGTTTGCCTCCTGTGTTGTGCTAGTGAGGCGAAATATAGGTTTTGTTTACGGGGAGTTGAACCCCAACCTATCCCGACTTCGCCCCACCAACCTGTTATCTTACGCTCAATCTTTCCTTCTGATATATCCTCAATCCTATTATCTCTCGTTCTCCGGCTGTTATAAGCTTGTTAATCTCCACAGCATTCTCTGAAACAAGTCCTGGCATAGCCTGGGCAAGTGCTGCAATATCCGTAACCTCATACACCCAATCCTTCCTTATACTGCTGGTGCCGAAGTTAGAGCGAGTGGGCTCACGTTTTACGGGGATATTATCAAAAACTTCCTGTTCGACTGGCGCCGATTCATCAACAAAGCCATCTTTTTTCCTCTTTGCCTCAGCCTTTTTCCTTGCCTTATCTTCTGCCTCCCGTTTTTTAGCCTCCTCAGCATCTAGCTTCTTTTGACATTCTAGCTTATAGTCAAGTAACTTCTTGTCGGTTATGACCTTGCCCTCTTCTAGCGGGCCTAGTATAAGCTTGAACCTATCGTTGATCCTCCTGACTCCAGTGTTGAAAGGACCCACAAGATACTTCCGCTCTTCGTCTGTCTTCCTGATGGCGACTCTGAAGAGCTTGGCAAGGTCTGTACCCTTACCCTCATTCTCCGGTGAGTTTATCACAGCTCTGCGTGCCGCATCAAGAAGTTGTGTAGCTCTCGTCGAGAGAGCGTCTTCATCCCTACCCTTACATCTTAGATTTATTTGGACAGCTTCTTCTTCCATGTTACCTCCTGTTTTCTATATTTTTGTAGAAGTGCTTCAATATAAGGCTTGCATTCGCTTACTATAAATTCATCTTGTTTTTTTGGATTATCGTCGAATAGATCTAGCAATTCTATGTCTATCTCAACTTGAGCGAAACAATATCCTCCTTTCCACGGCTTAGTATAATTGATTCTATAAACATAATATCCATCCAGACCTCCCAAAGGCTTAACCCATGTCTTCCCAACCACGTCTTCCTTTATATCATTTTCTGCCAACATCTGATTAAATTCCTCTCGTGTTGTTATCTCAAAGATAGAATTAATGACTGAAAGAATCTTATCGGGAGTAGAAACCACTGGTTACCTCCTTAAAACGTTGGTATCTCCGTCTCATTGGTTGCTACGTCTTTCTCCACATCTTTCTTCTCTCCAATCTTATTTATCCGGAAGAGTCTAAAACCCTTCCTTGGGTTGATATGAGTTCCCACCATTTCAGGGGTGACGAGCCTCCCTGCACTACCCTTTGTGAGGCCACAGGATAGCCTGTATTCGCCCGCTTCGATCTTGGCGTACTCGTCACCTACCTGTATTAGAATTGATGCCTTGAGACCCTCCTGGTGTGCCTCGGCTGTCTTTACTGCCTCTCTAGCCTCAGTATAGGCGATAAATTCATTCTCAAAGCTATCATCCTTCTTGAATTTCCCCCCGCACTTCTGGTGCATCGAGATAATAAAGTCCGCATCGTTATCAAAATTAGGCTCTGGCTCCTGGCCGTTAGCAATACTCAGCCAGAATGCTGACACAGCCTCCCTGATACTCTGCCCCATTTCTCTATCCCGCATCCTCTTGATTTTATATAGGCGATTGCCACCAACTAGGGCAACTATATATCCCCACTCCCGATCGAGGACCTCAAGTTGATGCTGTAGCTGTATCTCTATATGTGTGGGAGCTTCGTCCTCAGTCCATTGGTCTCGATAGACCAGATAGTCCACGTTCTTAATCTCCAATATCCCTGGTCCCTCGTCATGGCTTACAATCTCAAAGTCACAGGTGCATCCCATGCGAGACTCCTTGGTGTGGCGATAGTAGCAGTTGAGTGCGCGTACTTTCATCCCTTCATCCTCAGCTATGCCCTTAGCAATGCTTGACTCAAGGCGTCTGCCCCATCTCATTCTTTCGTTGTCTGGGAATTCAACCAGAGTCTTATCAGACTTTCGATACCAGAGCTCGAATTCTGATAGGTATGGTGAGAGGTTGAAAAGGGCGGGACTATCTGTGCTGGTGATATCCTGCAGTCTTAATTCATGCCAGGCGGCATCGTCTTTGTAATTGATTACGATGGGCATTATTGCCTCCTAAGAGTACCTTTTATCTTACAATTAGATGCATATCTCCACGCAAAACCTCCTCCATATTCAGGATCGACAAAATAATACTTATCATTATACCTCATAACAATATCTTCCATCAATGTGTGGTCAATACAAATAGGATGAGTGGAAAAATAAAAATCAACCAGATCTCCTACAAAGATATCTTTACCTGTTTTATCTTTATAGGGAGTTTTTTCACCTATGGTGTCAAGCAATCCCTTTTTCTCCATAAACTTTCTTGCCTTTATGGGATCTATCATCCTTCCACCTCTCTCTTGTACTCCTCTATAGCTTTGTCCATGAGTAGTTCCTCCAGGCCAGTGCCTTTGTGGGAGAGGGAGTCGTAATCGACAGGTTGATTCTCCACGCATAGTGACCTACAGGTACCAGTTGTTTTTGGTATTCCTGCTTTCTCTACCCACACACATTCAATCTCTGCCTGGTATGCTTCGGGTGGCTCTTCTTTCCATCCGCCTGTGCTTGGTGGCATTACGGTTGCTTGAACATGCAACTCGATCCCTGCTAGGTCGTACGTGAATTCTATCATGGTTGTTGGCCTCCTTATTAGATGTTTCAATTATTGCACAACTTTTAAAAGTAGTCAAGAAAAAACTTGCATTGAATAAAAAATAATGCTAATATAGCAAACATGAGAAAATTTCACAGTCAATATAAAATAGATGAAAATACAGGTTGTTGGAATTGGCGAGGAGGAAGAGATACGAAGGGTTATGGACAGATTTGTTTTCAGGGCAGACAAATGGGTGCCCATCGTGCATCCTATTTAATTTATATAGGCCCAATCCCTAAAGGATTGTGCATCTGCCATCATTGCGATAACCCCCCTTGTGTAAATCCAGACCATCTTTTTCTTGGAACTCAAAAGGATAATATGAGAGACTATATAAGCAAAAAAGAGAAACGCTTACAAAAAACAACGAGAACAATAACAATAAACAAACAGGAGGTGAAAATATCTTACATGACACCAATAAAGAAAGTCCTTAAAAAGCTCAAGATGAAGCCCCAGGAACTGGCCGACAAGCTCGGTATAGACCAGAGTACAGTCCATCGATGGAATTACCCACGGGAGAGGAGTGGTACTAATGGCAACATACCAATGATCTACTGGGATGTGATAATGGGATTGAGTAATAAGGTCAAGGCAACGGATTTCTTGCCGGAGAGGAGATGATAATCGGCTTAATTGATGTGGATTCCAAGATCCCCAACCTTGCTCTTATGAAAATTTCAGCATGGCACAAAACCCAGGGAGATGAGGTTGAGTTTTATATGCCCCTTTGGAAATACGACAAAGTATATGCTTCCAAGGTATTTGATTTTACCAATACGCCAGATCTTCCAGAGGGATGTGTAAGTGGTGGCACAGGGTTTGACCTTACAACAATCCTTCCAGATGAGATCGAATCAATTTATCCAGATTATGAACTGTATCGTTGCGATTACGCTATTGGTTTTATCACGAGGGGTTGTATTCGTAAATGTAAATTCTGTGTTGTACCGGAGAAGGAAGGAATGATTAGGCGTGTATCAAACCCATTATCCTTCTGGAACGGTCAGGCTCGAATAATGCTATTAGACAATAATCTTACAGCACATCCTGATTGTATGGAAATATTGAAGGAACTCAAAGAGACAAAGGCACAGATAAACTTCGCTCAAGGTTTGGATTTACGCCTAATGACCCCTGAGATTGCCAACGAACTAAGAGATGTGAGGATCTGGAAGCAGATACATACAGCTTGGGACAATATAAAAGAAGAAAAAATAATCATAAAAGGGCTTGAAATTATGTTTGAGGCAGGGATACGACCTCGGAATATTATGTCTTATGTATTAATAGGTTATAAAACCACAAAAGAGGAAGATATGTATAGGATCGAGAAGTTAAGAGGATTGGGCGTAAAGCCCTTTGTAATGCCTTATGACAAGAAGGATAAATACCAGAGAAGGTTTGCAAGGTGGGTAAACCATAAGGCTACATTTTATACGGTTTCCTGGGAAGATTATAGATGATTCGACTCCGCCCCTACCAGGAAGATATAATCGACAGAGCTCGCAAGTCACTCATGGCTCACAAGTCTATCCTTATCCAGGCACCCACCGGATCTGGCAAGACCGTCTTGTCTGCCAGGATGATAGGCACTGCGGCCGAGAGAGGATTTAGATCTTACTTTATCTGCCATCGGCAAGAACTCTTAGATCAAACAGAGGAGACATTTAAAGAGGTAGGTATATCGTTTGGTTTTATTGCTGCCGGCCGGCGACCGGACCCTTACCCTAATGTGCAATTATGCTCAGTAGGTACATTGATCTCCCGTCTTGACAGAATACCAATGCCAAAGTTTTGTATATGGGATGAGGCGCATCATGTAGCTGCTAGAGGATGGGCTGGCGTTCATGGTAGATATAAGGACTCTTTTCATGTAGGTCTTACAGCTACCCCTGAACGGCTCGATGGCAAGGGACTGGGGGCGTGGTTTAAGGACATTGTAAGCGGACCTTCCATGGCCAGCTTAATACAGGATGGCTGGCTCTCTGACTATAAGATCTTCGCGCCAGCAAAACCGGATCTCACTGGAGTACATAAGAGGATGGGTGATTACCAGACAAGCGAGCTCGCAGAAGTCATGGAGGCCGGCACAATAACAGGTGATGCTATCAGTCATTACTTACAACTTGCGAGAGGGAAGAGAGCTGCGGTATTCTGTGTATCTATCAAACACTCCAAGCATGTGGCCGAGCAGTTTAAAGCGGCCGGAGTTATAGCTGTCCACATCGATGGTAAGATGAACAGATTTGATCGTAAGATGGCAATTGACGGATTCAGGTCTGGGCGGATAGAGGTAATATGTAATGTCGAGATCATTAATGAGGGATTTGACTTGCCGGCAATAGAGGTGGCGATCCTCTTGAGGCCAACACAATCACTAGCACTCTATCTGCAGCAGGTAGGACGTAGTCTCAGGTCTGGCAAGAAATTTGCGTTGATTCTCGATCATGCAGGGAATGCAGCGCGCCATGGTCTTCCTGATGATGAGAGAGAATGGTCTCTTGAGGGAGCAAAGAAGAGAAGAGAGTCTAAGGCAGAGAAGGAAGTCAGCATAAGGGAATGCCCTCAGTGCTATCATGTTCATGCTCCACTTCCTGTATGCCCTGAGTGTGGCTTTGTATACCAGATTCAGTATAGAGAGGTAGAGGTTGTAGATGGCCAGCTAGTAGAACTTGACAAGGAAAGATTAAGAAGGAAAAGATATCGAGAGCAGTCTGCTTGTAAGGATAAAGAGGACCTGGTGAGTTTGGCTCATGCCAGAGGGTATTCTAATCCCCATGGCTGGGCTTATTATGTGATGAAATCAAGAGAGAAGAGGAGGAGGGTGTGAGTATTGTAACCAATCATAGAGATTCTGGTGAAATATGGTTCACGGAACATAAATGCAAAAGAGAAATTGCCGAGCAGTGGGTGGGGCATGGAAGGGCCATTGATGCTATTATATATTATCATGAAAAGAAAACATGGTTCGCAGACAATGGCGAATACGGTACTGGTATAACATATTGTCCGTTTTGTGGATTAAAACTTCCCAGCATAAAATACAATGACCCCTGAGCAAGCACTCCTAAACGCCATCCGTCTCAAGCTTTCTGAGATGGGGATATTAAATTGGCGCAACAACACGGGAGCTCTAAGAGACAGAGAAGGGCGTCTCATCAAGTACGGATTATGTGTGGGCTCTTCAGATATAATCGGCATTACACCCCAGGGTAGGTTTATTGCGATCGAGGTTAAGCTTCCTGGCAAAAAACTCACCAAGGATCAACAGAAATTTCTTAGAGCGATCGAGATAAATGGTGGCATTGCTGGTGTATGTCATTCGGTAGAAGAGGCTGAGTGGTTGGTGTTAAAGTAGTTGTTTCTGGATGTTGGCTAGTTTCCAAACCGTTTGAACCACTTTCGGAACTTGTCCGTTCCCAAGGGCTTTAGTTCTGTCCATCCTATTGGGAATCCCATATAATATTCGCAAAGCTCCATCGTAGGAATGAAACCTTTGTGCAACATCAATTGTGTCCAATTCAGGCTTCCATCCGTACCTGTTTTGGATAATTTCCTTTGTCTTCCGCTCGGGAGTTTGTATATTCTCTTGTTGGGATTTTCCTTTTCTGCTGGCATGACTACAGTCGGAGTTGAATCCAATAATCCATATCCTATTTCTGAAATGGGGTGCTCCCACTTCAGCTGCCGATAAGCAACGCCACTGCATACAATACCCGCCTTCGACCAAGTCTCCGAATATTCGCTGAACGTATTTGTGAGTAAGGAGATTTGGGACGTTCTCCAAGAAGACGTACCGTGGTCGTATGATGCGAATACATTCCCATGTTTCAAACCACATGTTACGATGGTCCTTCTCTCCTTGTTGTTTCCCCGCAACTGAGAAGGGTTGGCAAGGGAATCCTGCCGTAATAATATCAACCATTCCCTTATATGCTTCGGCGTACCCTTCATTAATGAATACTTGGATATCGCTGAATATCGGAGCTTTGTCAAGGATTCCATCTTTAATTCTCTGCGTGATGATTTTTTGGCAGTAGTCATTTATCTCAACGTATCCTATTGTTCTCCAACCAAGCAGTTTTGTTCCTAATACCCCACCCCCTATGCCTGTATATAAACTTAATTCTTTCATCCTTATCCACCCATCACTCCATAAATAATTTAATCGGCACCTTCGTTGCTCTCGTCTTGATGCCTGGTGCGAAATAGACTATATTGTCTGATGACTCAGCCCTATATGTATCTTTCAATGGTCGCGCCCACTCTGATGCCCAGGGCGTGTCTTTTAATAAAGCTTTAAGCGGATCGCTCTTGTTGGCAATGTATATCCATTCATCGTCAACCTTGATACCTATTCTTCGCAAATGCCTCTCCGCTTGTTCGAGATCTATCCCACCCGTGTCTGTGCCATGACCTCTCCAACTTACCATGATAAGCTCACCAATGGTTGATTGTACTATTCCCTTGCTTGTGTCTACCCTAATAGGCAATGTAGCTATCCTATCGATAAGTCTGTCTTCGTCACGTTTGGCATTGATGGTGGTATGATCTCCCCAGTCCTGTTTCTTGATCCATTTAACGGCCTCTTCTAAAGATATCTCCCTCGTTGAATAACAAAGGAACGTGCCGGCAAGGATGGTGCCTATCTGGTCTGCTATCCTTCGGCTCTTAAGCACCACTGAAGCTGCCTTTATGAATGTCGCACAATTGTTTCTCAATGTAGTGAGGTTCTTCATTGTCCGAGCTAACAATTTCTCCGAGTATTCCTTTGTGAATGTCTCATACATCTTTATCTTGAGTTCCTCGTAATAGTTATCAGAATTATCTCTCATATCCATTTTTAAAGTAAGCCTTGATATCCTGGAGTCATCCGCATATTCACTTATAGATACATTTACAGAGGAGAAGAGAAAACAAGATCTTAAAGTATATATCTGGCCGTGCCCATCTGTAGTCCCTTTCGCAACCTCCCCACCACTGCTTGATACCCTGGCCAGGCTCAGAACATTCTGCATTCTTTGTATAGCAAGTTTATTCTCAGACTCAGCCTCATCGAATATCACCGGCAAGGCATCTCGCTTAAGCCTCTGCCTTATCCCTGCTTCGGTAGTATGCCCCTGCATTACTATCAAGAGCTTGCCCATAACAAGCCTACATATATCTTTTATAACAGTAGACTTTCCGGTCCCGGATGCGCCAGTCAACCAGATATGCGGTCGCCAATCCAGCATTCCGCACACCGGAGCGATAATACACCATCCTGCCAGAAGAGCTCCGGAGAGAGGATTTGCCCAACTCAAACTCTCACATAGTTTCACCAGCTGATGCGCTTCTCTGC
>JAUXIU010000156.1 GCA_030620895.1 Deltaproteobacteria bacterium | reverse complement strand
TTCTCAAGAAAAACATCTTTATATAGCGCAATTATAGTCTCTATCAACTTGTTAATCATCACTGGCTGAAAGACAGGTTCTATGTCCCTTGTGTAATACAGCAGGTTATTAAGAAGCCTTTCAAGCCTGTCTATCTCTTTAATTATAATATCTGTATGTTTTCTCAGGGGGGAATCCTTTTCCAGCCTTTTATGTATCAATCTGGCAAAACCACCTATCGGCACCAGGGGGTTCCTTACCTCGTGGGCTATATTTGAAGACATTTTGCCTACAAGTGCCATCTTTTCAGATTGAATAAGTTCTGTCTCCAACCTCTTGGTTTTCGTTATATTTTTTGCAATAAAGATCACCCCCAAATATTCCTTTCCGTGCAGTATAGGAGAGAAGTTGGCAATGACAGTCTTTTCACCTGCCTTAATCTCCTTGGAGAGCGACTTTATCCATCCCTTTCGCATATCCTCTATCATCTTCAGGGCCTTTCTATGGGATTCGGCCGAGTGAGCCCCTTCAAAACCCTTGCCGAGCCAATCCTCCTTCTTTATACCAAATATCACCTCTGCTGCATCATTGATGAAAGTTACTCTGTTTTCTGCATCAGCAAATATGACCCCATCGGCTATACCGCTTAACATTGCCTCGAGGTGGCTCTTATTCTCCAAAAGTTCATCTCTGGATGTTTTCAGAGAAACTGCCATGTAATTGAATGAATCTGCCAGCATGTCTAATTCATCACCTTTCTCGATCGGCATCCTGGCACCAAGGTCTCCGCCAGCCCACTCGCTTGATACGGCCATCATCCCCTTGACACGCCTTACAAGAACCAATCTCAACACCACAAAGAATGAGAGACACATAACAATTGTCATGGCAACACCGTAAAATATCCACATGTTTCTGTCTTCTATCAGGCTAAGGTAGGCCTCCTCCAGTGATGTTGATATCATCAGGAAGCCCCTTGCAGATTCCGTTTCACCATGACAACGCCTGCACTCCTTTCTGGCCTCTATAAGAGCAACATATGTAAAGAGTTCCCTACCATTCGACTCCTCTAAGTAATAGAACCTGTCCCCTCTCCCTTCCCTGAAAATGTTGAGGGCCTCTTTGAACATGGGATAATCTATGCCCTCGGCCCTTACATCTTCTCTTCTTTGATGATCCACTACCCATTCCGGTTTTATCTCGCCCAGCCTTTCCTCCACTGCATTAAGTGTCTTAAAATCTTGAAATGCCTCTTCCACGCCGTTATTCCGTATTACCTGCAACCTCTCCACACCATTTATTGTCTTAAATCCGGTTATATGGTGGCGCACTATGTCGGCCCTTCCTTCGAGCATATCCTTGTATATAGAGTGCAGGATTATCTGTGACATTAGCTCACTCGCCTTCAACCTTTCTTCTAAAATATGCCCCCTTTTATGTTCAAGCGTCTCATAGATAAAGAACCCGAAACCAACGACTGTAATTACTATGACAAGTACTAACAGTCTAAAAAGCAAGCTATGTGTTAATGGTTTTACCTTCTTCATAATCTTTTGATGAATCCTCTATCTGACTTATCGCTGAAGGGGAGGATTGCAGAAAGCAGCCTACTCAAAATTATCTCAAAATAATAGTGTAAAGTCATTAAGGAAATAGAGTTTTTGTATTGACATATTGAACCGATGATTGATAGTATTTTTTGCCCATATTACCCATAAAAAAAGGTATAGCAAATACTATGCCGGGAGAAAACCATGGCACAAATAATGCCCTTCAGGGGATTATTTTATAACCCAGAGAAGATCGAAGACATAAAGGCCGTTGTTGCCCCACCATACGATGTAATATCTCAAGATATGCAAGATATGCTGTATCACAGACATCCCGATAATATCGTTAGGCTCATACTTGGAAAGACATATCCCGACGATACTCCCACAAAAAACAGATATACCAGGGCCTCTCTTGATTTTAAGAGATGGCGTTCCGAAGGGGTGCTTGTATTAGATGAAAGGCCGTCCATATATTACTATGTGCAGACCTATATACTGAAATCCAGGCTGAAGAAGACAAGGAAGGGATTTATAGCTCGCTCACGCCTTGAAGAATTCGGAAAGGGCAGTATCCACCCGCATGAAAAGACACTTTCAGGACCGAAGGCCGATAGATTGAGGCTGACAGAGGCATGTAGAGCAAATTTTAGCTGTATCTTTTCACTCTATTCACAGCCAGATCTGGAAATAAATGGCCTGCTCGAAGATAGTATTAATGATATACCTATCATAGATGTTGTTGATGATGAAGGTATTACTAACAAGGTATGGAAGGTGGACGATCAATCTTTCATAGAGAGTATTGCAAAGGATATCGCTAATAAACCTCTCTTTATCGCTGATGGCCACCATAGATATGAGACAGCGTTAAATTATAGAAATCTTATAAGAGAGAGAGCAAATACCTGGACAGGTAACGAGCCTGAAAACTATGTAATGATGTATTTCTCCAATATGGACGATGAAGGCATAACCATCCTCCCTACCCATAGGGTGGTACACAGCATACCCAACTTTGATTCAAAGGCCTTCTTGCTTGACTGTTCTACCTACTTCAATATAGAGAAGATAGAATTCAATGAAAAAATTGAACCAAGGGTAAGGAAGGAATTCTTTATAAGAATGGAAGAGATGGCAGATATACCACATTCCTTCGGCCTATATATGGAGGGTGTAAATGCATACTACATTCTAACGCTCAAGAATAGAGGGATAATCGATAGAGAAATTGCAGATACTATCCCTGAAACATTTAAGGAAATGGATGTGTCCTTGCTCCACTCTTTAATCTTGGATAAGATTCTGGGTATCAGTGTAAAGGCTCAGGAAGGACAGAGGAACCTCATCTACGAAAAGGATTCGGATACCGCGATTAATGCAGTAAATGAAAAGTGCCAGTTGGCATTTCTTCTAAAACCAACAAGGATTGAACAGATAAAAAGGGTTTCAGAGGCCGGTCATGTGATGCCTCAAAAATCTACTTACTTCTATCCAAAACTTCTATCCGGGCTCGTAATAAACCCAATAGAGTAGAGTTAAGATGCCACGCCCACAGGGCGGGGCATATCTTGACATCGGGACTGTTGCCAAATTAGAACTTAGGCACTTCGTGCCAATTAGAATAATGGAATGTTGGAATAATGAATTCTATGTTACGGGTTACGAGTTGCGTAGGGGACTGTCCCCATTTACGGTGGGGAAGAAACAAGGATGCGTCGGGGTACCCACGTAAGTGGGTCGGGGACTGTCCCTTAACACGAAACTCGCAACGCGTAACCATTCCAGCGTACGAGGCAAAAATTCTAGCCTCAAAAAAACCTTTTAACAGGATGCAATATAACACCGCAGACCC
>JAUXIU010000089.1 GCA_030620895.1 Deltaproteobacteria bacterium | reverse complement strand
CGGTGCAATCGGTTTTTCAGTTACTATCTGGTATGCAGCTTATCGTATCCACAGCGGCACATTGAGACCTGAGGCATTTATGTCATTCTTTGCAGCAGTGCTAATGCTCTATCGCCCTGTGAAGGCCTTGAATGGTGTTAATCTGAATATCTCACAGGGGCTTGCTGCTGCGGAGAGGGTCTTCGATATGCTGGACAGCCAGTCTGAGGGGGCTGATACGAATGATGGTGCAGTTAAGCTAAAAGGAATTGAGAAGGGCATAGAATTCAATGGAGTGTCTTTCAGATATGGTGAAGACTGGATACTCAGAGATTTGAACCTCGATGTCGAGAGGGGTGAGGTTATTGCAATAGTTGGTGCGAGCGGGGTCGGGAAGACAACATTGGTTAATCTCATCCCTAGGTTTTATGATGTTACAGATGGCACTATCATGATTGACGGTGTGGATTTAAGAGATATTTCCCTCAGCTCTCTGAGGGCACAGATTGCAATTGTTTCACAGCAGGTAATACTCTTCAATGATACAGTTAAGAAGAATATATCTTATGGAGACTTTTCAAGGTCGGATGAAGAGATAATGGCGGCAGCAAAGGCTGCGAATGCAGATGGTTTTATTAAAAGAATGACCCAGGGCTACGATACACTAATTGGAGAGAGCGGGATCAGGCTTTCAGGGGGAGAAAGACAGAGACTTTCGATCGCCAGGGCAATATTAAAGAATGCACCTATCCTTATACTTGATGAGGCCACATCTTCACTGGATACCGAATCCGAGGCTGAGGTACAGAAGGGTCTGAATAATCTTATAGAAGGGAGGACTACATTTGTTATTGCACATAGGCTCTCCACCATAAGGAATGCAGATAGGATAATCGTCCTTGCAAATGGCACAATAAAAGAGATAGGTATGCACGAAGAACTTTTGAGGCTTGATGGTGAGTATAGCCGACTTTATTCAATGCAGTTTATTAACATACATGAGGGTATAGCTACCTAGTTTTCATCCGGAAAGTGCCCTTTTGCCAGGGACAGTCCCCGACCCACTTACGTGGGTACCCCGACGACTTCGCCCTGCTCAGTCCGTAAATCTGGGACAGTCCCCTTCTTGCACAAAATTGCTACTTTCTGAATTGAAAACCGCATCAGTGTCCCTCTATTTTTCCCCTCTATTCTCCTTAATTTTGGTTGTTACCGCGACAAATAAAAATGATTTGACAGAAATAGAAATCATTGGTACTATATAAAAGAATACAATAGGCACACGTTCATGAAATATTTTGATTGGGATGATGAGAAGAACGAGCTTCTTAAAAAAGCGCGAGGAGTGTCGTTTGAACAGGTTGAACTGGCAATAGCATTAGGTGATCTGGTTGACCGAGTTAAACATTCGAACCCGGCAAAATATCCGAATCAGAAAGTTTTTTTGGTAAGAATAGAAGATTATATCTATTCTGTACCATATGTAGAGGATGACGATAAAATATTTTTGAAAACAATAATACCGAACAGCAAAGCAACAAAAAAGTATTTAGGAGATAAAAAATGAAAAATGCAGCGTATTTGGATAAAGACGAGAGGAAATTGGTAAAATCACTTGAAAAGGAAGAATGGGTTTCAGACCTCACTAAAAAAGAAAAAAAGCAATACGAAGAATATGCCCGCTATAGCCTGAACAAACAAAGGCGAATCAATATACGAATGACTGAACGAGATTTAAAAAAAATTCGGGCGAAAGCTATTGAAGAGGGCATTCCGTATCAATCCCTTATCTCAATGCTGATTCATAAATACAATGAAGGGAAAGTATCAATTGATCGATGAATACCCAACAAGAAAATCCAGCGGATCTATAAATGGGGGACACTTCCCATTTAGGTTGCGATTATGCTTGCTAAATGTTTTTTCTTTAGTATAATTTTCCCGCCAACGTGAAAAACCGTCGTGCGTGATTCGTGTTTTGTGATTCGATTCACGATACACGATACACGATTAACGAATCATGATTGAATATTGACAAATAAAAAACCGTTGTTCGTGATTCGATACACGATACACGATTAACGAATCTTTTCTGGTGCGCCATGCGCAAAACGATTATGAAGACCTTTTTCGATAGATTGACAATCAGAGTAATCCCATTTATCGCCCGCCAGATAATAAGACTACTTTCCCTGACCATGAAGATAGATTTTGTAAGCTATGACAGGGTATGGTCTATGTGGAGGGATGGTAAGAATGTTATACTTGCATTCTGGCACGGAAGGCTGCTGCTGATGCCCCTTATATACAAAGGAAGAGGTATAAGCGTTCTTGTAAGCCAGCACAGGGATGGGGAGTTGGTCGCGAGGACGATGAAGGGGGTAGGGATAGATTCTGTGAGGGGTTCCACTACCAGGGGCTGGCTTGGTGGTGTAAAAAGACTCTTAAGGGCTGTCAAGGATGGCAGGGATATCGCGATAACTCCCGACGGCCCGAAGGGTCCCAGGTTTAAGGCGCAGACGGGCATTATCAATATCGCCAAGGCTACAGGGCTTCCCATAATTCCCATGACCTTCGGTGCATCAAAAAAAAAAACATTCGGGAGCTGGGACGCCTTCATCATTCCATATCCATTTGCAAGGGGTGTGTTTATGTGTGGTGAACCCATAATAGTACCTGAAGACTCTACAGATGAGGGGCTCGAGGAGAAGAGGGTTTTACTGGAGAATATCCTGAACGAGCTTACAGAGAAGGCTGATAATTATTTTGCATGATGGGTGAAGGTGTGTATGAATTATCTTTTCCTCCATTTGGTCGGGTGGTCTCTCGATATCCTATCTAAAGAAAGCAGGGTAGACAAAGGCAAAGCTCGCCGTAGTGGGGATCTCTTTCAGATGAGAAAGACCCATCTCCCCCCCATCGGTGAAGACGACCATTTCACCCTTCACTTCCCTCACAGCCTTAGGGGTTTCGAAGACCCTTACTGCTGAGATCCTTTGGTCGAAGAATGCCAGCGCATAGTTGTTGCCAAAGGGTCTGCTGATGAGACTCTCCTTTTTTACATCTTCAAAAGAGAAGGCAAGACTCTTACCGCTAAACCGATTAAAGAGAGCCTTATCATCCCCTTCCCAGATAATGTATAAGATTTCCTTGATATGACCCCCGACCATCCGGGAGTTCCTTGTCGGAAAGATGAGGGAACTATCGGTATAGTACGTGCCATATGGATAGCGGAGGTAGTCCCTGGAATAACCCGTATCGGCAGAGAGTATCCTGCTTTCGGGGTACTGTTTGAGCCAGCTGCCGAGGGTTGTCTTGTAGGTTGGAAAACGCCTGAGGACGGTATTCGTCTCTTCTCCAAGGATACCGAGACCCCATGGCTGACTCCAGAGGGAGTCGGTGAGCCTGTCGTACATAACAAGACAGCTCTGATAGAGTTTGCCGGAGACTCCAAAGGTAGTTACCCTCCCGTTTACAACTCTCTCAAAGGTGATTCCTGTATCGCAGAGAGGGCAATAGGTGATAGTAACATCAACACCGCCAACGGTATCATTCACGATCTCATGCCAGTTGAGGATACCGTAGGGATAGGCCTTCGCCTCACCGTTCAGTACAACCCCGAGTATGAGTTCATCCTTTGAAAATGGCGTTGTATCCTTTCTATCAAACTGTAGATTATCGAGAGCTGGTATGCCATCCTTCGGCGGGCCACCGGGGAGGAGCTCTGACAGCTCTATGCGAGGAGTCTTTTTTTCCCCTTTGGAGGTCATGGTAAGGTCTGCATCCCTTCCTTGCAGGAGGGGATTGTTCTTAACGGTAAAATAAGACCGGTAGGGAACGGATCTTAGTTTGAGGTTGTCCCATCCACCGCTCAAGACAACGGCGAGGCCAAAAAGGAAAATGACAAGAGCACCTAATATTGTAATAATTTTATAATTCATTCTTTCTCCTATAATAATATTGTTTTTACTGCAAAAAGTGTAAAAACAATAATTACACCGATTAAAATCAGTTTCCAGGTGTTTTTACAATGGTAACATTAAAATCATAATATATAGGGGAGGTCAAAAACAGTAAGCTACCACACAAAAAGTGGTTTTATTTTTTTCTGAACAGGATGCACGCCGTAAGCCCCGCCTTGTAGGCGAGGTCAAGGCGTGCTAATGTAATGGAAACTTCCTTGCTGTCAAGATGCCCCACCCTGTGGGCGGGGTATCTTGACTATTTATGGAAAAACACCCCCCTTCCTACTATAATCTGAATGGTTTGTCTTCTATACTGTTTCCATAACCTATAGCACCCGGCGAAAAGGAGATATATGGTCAGGATCTTTTTTATTAGACACGGAGAGACAGACTGGAATAGAGAAAAGAGGCTCATGGGGTGGAAGGAAACTCCCCTGAACGATATGGGTAGAAGGCAGGCCGAATCCCTCTCCAGGGAGTTAGCGAGTTTTTCCATCTCTGCCCTCTATTCAAGCCCCCTCAAGAGGACGATGGAGACCTCTGAAATCATAGCCCGCCCCCATAGTCTTGATGTTATTAAAGAAGAAGGGTTTATAGAGGTAGCCTTTGGCCCATGGGAAGGACGGCCCTTTAAAGAGCTGATAGTTACCAAAGAGTATAAACAATTCCGGCAGTTCCCCAAGGATTTCTTCCACCCGGAGATAGAAAGGATAGTAGATGTCCAGAAAAGGGCGGTAGATGCACTCGACAA
This sequence comes from Deltaproteobacteria bacterium, assembly GCA_030620895.1. Classification (GTDB taxonomy): domain Bacteria; phylum Desulfobacterota; class GWC2-55-46; order S146-70; family JAUXIU01; genus JAUXIU01. Next base: position 396 of record JAUXIU010000089.1, on the reverse strand, counting down.
AATGGTCAAAGATTGTGGTGAGGGGATTATAACGGTTGTCTCCCACTGTGATGTCATAAGGGCTGTTCTTGCTTACTATCTCAAGATGGATCTTAATGCCTTCAGGAAGCTCATTATAGATAACGCTTCCCTCTCTGTATTGGACTTTGATGCTGACAAAATCGGTCTCTCACTATTAAATCATAGAGGGAAGGTAGAGGTTAGTGAAAGGTTCTTTCTCGCCGAACCTACGTAAGTATAGTAACCGCTCTTGAAATGAATCTTTCCTAACCTTCCGATATCAATGACAGTATCCTCTTTCAGTCTCAGAAGGAGGAGGTAGCAACTCCTGTTATGGGCCTCCTTCTTTACAATGCTCCATGGTTTATCGAACACCTTCACTTCAAACTCCCTCCT
>JAUXIU010000180.1 GCA_030620895.1 Deltaproteobacteria bacterium | reverse complement strand
TTACACAATGGAATACTATCCTGTATTTCTCGACATAACAGGCAGACCCTGTGTTGTTATTGGCGGTGGTGAGGTGGCAGAGAGAAAGGTCCTCTCCCTCCTTGAAGGAGGCGCAAAGGTGACTGTTATAAGCCCTGATGTAAATGCGCGTATAAGAAGACTTGCCAGTCAAAAGAGGATAAAGGTTCATCAAAGGGTCTATGAAGATGATGACCTAAGCGGGGCATTTCTTGCCTATAGTGCTACTGATAATAGGAATGTAAACCTTAAGGTATCCAGGGAGGCGAGGAAGAAAGGGGTTCTCCTGAATGTCGTTGATGTGCCTGACCTATGTACCTTCATTGTCCCTTCTCTTGTCAGGAGGGGAGCCCTTCTCATTGCCATTTCAACCTCCGGGAAGAGTCCGGCAATGGCCAAGAGGATAAGGAAGCAATTGGAGGATATATTTGGAGAAGAATATTCTCTCTTTCTTGAACTGATGGGCGCTGTAAGGAAGAAGTTATTGAAAAAAAGTGCGGAATCTGATAAAAATAAAGTAATATTCGAAAGGTTGGTAGACTCACCTATTCTGGATTGGATAAGGAAGGGGCAAAGGAGAGAGATAGATTGCTTTCTTAAAAATCAGCTAGGTGACGGATACACTACCTCTAAGTTGAGGATAAAGATAGGAAGATGATTGGTGAGTATCATAGCATTTCATATAACCGCGCTCTTATATTTTGTTGCCACCCTTGTTTATATAGCCTATCTAATCTCCCACAGAGATAAGGTTCTATCATTAGGTAGAGTCATACTGATCGGTGGGTTTTGCATCCATACAATAACCATAGTGACCAGATGGATAGAGGCCGGTAGAACACCCACAGCGAACCTCTATGAATCTATAACCGTTCTCGTATGGATTATAGTAGGGCTTTATATCCTTGTTGATCTTAGATACAAACTCTCCGTTCTTGGTTCGTTTGTTTCTCCTTTTGCGCTGCTGCTTCTTATAACCGCTTCATTCATGCCGATGGAGCTAGTTCCACTCGCACCATCCCTTGAAAGTTACTGGCTCCCCATCCATGTTACACTTGCCCTTCTCGGAAATGCCTTCTTCGTTCTGGCGTTCCTCTTCGGTATTATGTATCTGATACAGGAGAGGCATTTGAAAAGTCATAAGATAGGAGGGCTCTATTTTTTACTGCCCTCTCTAGAGATACTCGATGAACTTAATTACAGGAGCCTGACATATGGTTTCCCGCTTTTGACACTGGCAATGATAACGGGTGCTATATGGGCGGAGTATGTTTGGGGCAGTTACTGGAGCTGGGAGCCCAGGCAGACATGGTCATTGATAACATGGTTTTTATATGCGGCACTGCTGCACGGTAGACTTAACTCCGGCTGGAGGGGGAGGAAGGCCTCAATACTCTCAATTGTCGGGTTGGTAGTGCTTCTGGGATCATTCTTTGCCATAAACCTTTTTTCATGGGGGATGCACGGGTTTTTGAAATGATATCATTAATAGTAGACAGGATTCAGAATTAAGGAGTCAGAAGGATTAACATGTTGTTGGAGGCGTATTCCAATTCCATTCTGGATTCTGACTACTGACTACTGGATACCTGAATAGTTACAACTTATGAATATACTCATAGTAGGCCTGAGCCATAAGACGGCACCAATAGAGATAAGAGAGAAGCTCTCTTTTCCTGTCCAGATTATTGAGGATGCGTTAAAAAGCCTTCTTAGTTCTTACGATGTTAATGAGGGGGTAATACTCTCAACCTGCAACAGGGTGGAGGTCATAGCGGCTGGAAGCGACCTCGATAAAGGGATATGGGGTGTCAAAAGGTTCCTTTCGGAGTTTCATGGTATACCAGTTGAAGAGCTTGACGAGCATTTCTATGTCTATACCTCCGAAGATGCGATAAGGCATCTGTTCAGGGTATCGTCAGGTCTTGATTCCATGGTGCTTGGAGAACCGCAGATATTGGGACAGACAAAGGATGCCTACAGTTACTCGCTCCAATACAACGCTGCTGGCACAATTATAAATAAGCTTTTTCACAAGACTTTTTCAGTGGCAAAGAGGATACGAACGGAGACAAATATAGGTTCTAACGCAGTTTCTATAAGTTTCGCTGCTGTTGAGTTGGCAAAAAAGATATTCGGGGGTCTCGATGGGAAGTCTGTAATGCTTGTCGGTGCAGGGGAGATGGCAGAACTGGCGGCCAAGCACCTGATTTCAAACGGTGTTCGTGAGATAATGGTCGCAAATAGGACCTATGAGAGGGCGGTAGATATGGCAAGGGGATTCAGGGGGACCCCTATAATGTTCAGGGAATTTACGCTCTATCTTAAGGATGTGGACATCGTTATAACATCTACGGCGGCCCCCAAATTCATAATAAGACCCGAACAGATAGAAAAAGTAATTAAGGAACGAAAGAATAAGCCTATGTTTTTCATAGACATATCCGTTCCTAGGAATATCGACCCACTCGTCAATAATCTCGACAATGTGTATGTCTATGATATAGACGACCTGTCCGGTGTTGTAGCTGCCAACTTGAAGGAGAGGGCGAAAGAGGCACAGGAGGCAGAAAAGATAATAAATGAGGAGATAGAGAAGTTCTTCCGGTGGGTTAAATCCCTTGATGTTGTTCCCACCATAATAGCTTTGAGAAAACGATTAGAGGAGATAAGAAAGACTGAGCTTGATAAGGCAATATCAGTTACAGAGGGTATTGGGGAGAAAGACAAAAAGGCGCTTGAAGCAATGACCGTTGCCATAATCAATAAGATACTCCATGGACCTGTGTCACACCTCAAGAAGGAGGCAAACAAGGTAGAAGGAGACTTTTATATTGAGGCAGCCAGGAAGCTCTTCGACCTGGATGTGGAAGAAGATATTTCAGAAAATGTTAAGGAAGG
>JAUXIU010000064.1 GCA_030620895.1 Deltaproteobacteria bacterium | reverse complement strand
TGGCAGGGAAGGCCAAAGAGAAGGTAAAGAAGCATATACCTTGATGCTCATAGTAATTTATTACCTAAGGCAGGATGTTTGTTAGATAAGTGAAAAGTTCTTATGAAATATCTATTTAAAAGCAGAGTCTTGATTCTCAGCCCTCAAAACAAAAGGGAACCTTAACGCTATAGTCTCTGTACCTATATATACCTCCTCCATAGTAAGGGTAGCTCTGTTACTCTCTTCTTGCAGGCGGCCGAAGATAAGGAATTTAGCAGCACTCTCTCCTGGCATTACGGTAGTAGCAAGATCGTAGAATTGTCCCTGTATTTTTTTGAGAATCATTTCACCATCATCTCTATACCTCACCAGATCATACATATCGGTGTAATCCAGTGGTTTGTTATATCCCATAAAATCATCAATGATTGCAGTGAATGCAGGATTATATATTACCTTTTCATTAGAGATGTTTTCTATCTTGATTGAGAAGATTGTAAAACCCTGGCCTAATAGCCCCATTATAAAGGGATTAATTTCATCTGAATAATCAGGGTTGATAGGTAATACTTCAACTTTAAGTGAACTATTGCTAAATGTTATAGTGCTGCCAGATATAGTATAAGCAGAGAAACCAGTTTCAGAAGGGAATAGGCTTCTCAGGCCTTTTTCTGCTGCACAACCTATGATAATCAACGATATGAAAAGTATCCATAGATATAGAAGCCTGCTGTGTGGAGATTTATAGGTATTATTCAAAATATAACCTCGAAATCTGTATATTCAGCGTTATAATCCAGCCATGATACGGTTACGTCTTTAACTAGTGCCCCTGGCGGCCCTTTATGGCACCACTCAATAACCTTTTTTACAGCCCCACTATTACCTTCTAAGACCGCTTCTACACTACCATCCGGTGTATTCCTGACCCAGCCACAGACACCATGTATCCCTGCGACCTCCTTTGTATTCGCCCTGAAAAAGATCCCCTGTACCAGTCCTTTTATCTTTATATGTGCCCTTACCTTATTCATTTAGTTTCCAGAGGTTTTTGCACTGGAAACATTATTGATTTGAAAATCGTATATAACTATATATAATAATGTTTTATGCTGTCAAGGAGAAAGAGCTAAGAAGCTAGTAAGCTAAGAAGGTAGCTTGTTAAAACACAACAAGAGATATACTTAAGAGGTTATATTGGTTAAGAAAAGACTAGGGGAGATAAGGGATGCCCTGATCAGAGCACCCAATTGGATTGGGGATGCAGTATTATGCCTGCCGGCGATCGACACCCTCAAGAAGGGTTTCCCAAACCTTAAAATATCGGTTCTAGCAAAGCCGTGGGTTGCCCCGATATTTTTAAATAATCCATACGTGTCTGATATTATAGAGTATGACGCAACGAAGAGGCACAGGGGGATGTCTGGGAAGTGGCGACTTATTAATGAACTGAGGAAGCGCTCTTTTGGCATTGCAATCCTATTTCAGAATGCATTCGAGGCAGCGCTTATTACCTTACTTGCTGGCATCCCTGAGAGGCTTGGATATGCAACAGACGGAAGGGGGCCTTTACTTACGAAGGCAGTCAAACCTGGAGATAAAAATGCAAGATCCCATCAGGTTGATTACTATCTTGGACTAGTGAGAGCACTCGGTCTGGATTCTAATTCAGATAGGTGTCCCATACTCTACGTGATGGGTTCAGAGAAGAGGCGGGCGGAGACTTTTTTACAGGGGGGCGGCATAGCAAAAGGGAGACCTATAGTCGGTATAGCCCCTGGATCCGCTTACGGTCCGGCGAAACAGTGGCCGGCAGAAAGGTTTTCTCAGGTTGCAAATAGATTATTCGATGATTATGGTATGTATGCCATATTATTTGGAGGCAAGGAGGATAAGGAGGTATGTGCCCTTGTTGAGAAGGGCATGGAAACCGATTGTATGAACCTATCAGGTGCAACTACCCTGAGGGAGGCAATGGCCATAATATCGAGATGTAATCTCTTTATAACAAATGATAGTGGTCTTATGCATGTCTCTGCCGCAATAGGGGTTTTTACAATTGCTATATTTGGTTCCACTAATCCAAACCTTACAGGTCCTATTGGTAAGAGGTGTATATTTGTATACAAGGGTGTCGAGTGTAGCCCGTGTTATAAGAGGAAATGCCCAACAGATTTCAAGTGTATGTATGAAGTGACAGCAGACGATGTGATGGATGGAATATCAAAGATAATTGGTGTTAAGGCCCTATGAAGAGAGCAGTTTTTCTAGACAGGGATGGTACAATAAACGAAGATACAGGCTATATAGGCTCCCCTGAGAGGCTCAGATTGATCGATGGTACAGTAGTGGATGCAGTAAAGAAGATAAATGAGGCGGGTATGATGGTGGTCATTATAAGCAATCAGTCAGGTGTCGGCAGGGGTTATTTTACGACAGAGGCAGTTGAGACAGTCAACAATAGATTGAGAAATATACTCGGGAAGGGTGGGGCTAAGATAGATGCCTTCTACTATTGCCCTCATCATCCGGACGAGGGTTGTCAATGCAGGAAGCCAAGGACAGGTCTTGTTTCGAGGGCGTCCAAAGAGCTTGGTATCGATCTTTCCAGTTCATATGTTATAGGTGACAAAGTGTCCGATATAGAGATGGCATATAAGAGCGGCGCAAAAGCAGTACTTGTCTTAACAGGCTATGGAACCGAACATAAGGACCTTTTAAAACGTTCACCGGATTTTATAGCGAAGAAACTCTCAGAGGCGGTTGATTGGATAATAAAGGATATTAAAAAGGCGGCAGGCAGTAAACAGTAAGCAGTTGGTATGGTTGACTTGGTTTACATGGTTTGTTAGGTTTATAAGGTTCACATGGTTGACTTGGTTTACATGGTTTAAATAAACTGAACAAAGCAAACAAAATAATCACGCAATACGAAACCCGTAACTCATAAACCGAAACCCGAAACTCGAAACCCGAAACTCGAAACAACATGAAGATACTTATAGTAAAATTGTCATCAATAGGTGATGTGGTTCATACCCTGCCCTCCCTCTATGCCCTGAGGGGTGCATACCCTATGGCAGAGATAGATTGGTTGGTAGAGGAGGAGGCCAAGGGTATAATTAAGGGAAACCCAATGATCAATAATGTGGTTGTTGTTAAAAAAAGAGGTTTTTTGAAAAACCCTGGCCAGACATGGAGGGTTGCTAAGGGGCTCAAGGCAAGTGGTTACGATATGGTTATAGATTTTCAGGGGCTCTTTAAAAGTGGTATATGGGTATACTTCTCCGGCGCTAGAAGACGTATAGGCTTTGATAAAGGACGTGAGTTTAGCCATATCTTTCTGAACGAAAAGCTTGACCCATATGATCCTAATAAGCACGCCGTTGATAGATACCTTCAGCTGGCAAGATATGCAGGCGGCAAGGTTAGTAAGGTAAGATTTCCTTTTAAATTCAGCGAGGATGAGAGAGAGTGTGTTTTAGGGCTTCTCAAGGAAGGGAATATGGTAAAAGATGAAGACTTTATCATTCTATCCCCTAGTGCAAGGTGGGGGACTAAACTGTGGGGAGTAGAAAGATTTGCAGAGCTGGCAGAGGAGATTAACAAGAGGTTCGGTTTTAAGGTGGTATTGGTTGGTTCAGAAGCTGATATAGGATTGTTGCATGAGATCGCATCAACAGCAAACTCTGTTATTAATCTGGGAGGTAGGACAACTTTAAAAGAGCTGGCTTTCCTTATGAAGCTTTCGTTACTGGTTATCTCTGTTGATTCAGGCCCTATGCATATTGCTTCAGCTGTCGGCACCCCTGTTGTAGCCATCTTTGGGCCTACTGCTCCATGGAGGACAGGACCTTACGGCAATAACAATATTATATTTAGAAGGGTATTAGAATGCAGTCCATGTTTTTCAAGGAGGTGTGGTGATAATATTTGTATGAAGGATATTACAGTCAGAGAGGTAATGGATGGGGTAGTTGCCATTATTACAGGCAAAATTAAATTCTCTGCCACCTCTGGTAAATCCAAAAAAGAGGAGATAGCAATTGGATGCGATAGTAGGGTTTGATAGATCACTTTTTTATCTGCTGAATACACAGCTTACCACCACATTCCTGGATATACTTATGCCATTCATTACCCAGAAGAGCAACTTTATAGGGGTAATTATTTTCGGTTGGGTGCTGTTGATATTGGTTGGTGGATGGAAGGAACGAAAAGCACTTATAATTATATTGTTTGTAATCCTGATTAGTGATCTTTCCGCCTCTACTTTAAAAGATATCTTTCAGAGGATAAGACCATGCGCAGAACTTATGAATGTAAGGCTCCTTGGAGGTTGTGGTGGTTCATACTCGCTTCCCTCCAGCCATGCAACTAATATATTTGCAGCGATGGTCTATCTCTCTTTACATTACTATAGATTTTCCCCAATATTCTTAACTTTGGCTATTTTAATCGCCTTTTCAAGGGTATATGTTGGGGTTCACTATCCATTGGATGTTGTCGCCGGTGCCTTCCTCGGCACCTTTATTGCACTTATCTTTGTAAAGGCTGAAGAACGGTTTTCACCTTATCTGCTCGACTACTATAAACGCCTAAAGGCTGGTAATTGAAATATAAAAAATATTTCCTTATATTCCTTGTTTTTGTTGCTTTTATCCGGATCCTCTATATATGGAATGGTCCATTCGGACTTACACCCGATGAGGCACACTACTGGGAGTGGAGCAGAAGGCTCGATCTGAGCTATTATAGTAAGGGTCCCGCTGTTGCCTATATAATAGCCTTCTTTACAGCGATCTTTGGGGATACAGAGTTTGGTGTAAGGATTGGCGCGGTTTTGGCATCCCTTGTAGGTTCTGTCCTCCTCTATGTAATTACAAGGGATGTATTCAAGAGTGATAGGGCTGCTTTTTTCTCCGCGTTGCTGCCCAATTTCACACCACTTTACTCGGTCGGTTCTATCCTAATGACAACAGATGCTCCCTTCATAATGGCGTGGGGGTTGTGTGTCTATCTGTTGAGAAATGCCGTTAAAGAAGAATCATGGACGTATTGGTATATGGCAGGTCTTATCGCAGGAATCGGACTTCTGTCCAAATATACCATGGCCATGATATTTCCCTGTTTTTTTCTGTATCTTATCTTTATAAAAAATGACAGGTACTGGCTCTTCAGAAAGGAACCATATATAGCTCTTTTTATAAGCCTCATTATATTCAGTCCTGTTATCTTCTGGAATATGAAATATGATTGGGTTACAATAAAACACACAATGGGACAGGCACATGTAGAGGCTGGGATAAGGTTATCTATAGGATCATTTCTGGAGTTCATCGGTGGACAGGTAGGCCTCTTGACACCGTTTATCTTTACTGGCTTGATTTATGGTGTATTGAAATGCGGCCTTTTGGGATACAGGAATAATAATAGGGATTATCTCTTTTTGTTTTTTATGTCCGCCCCTGTCTTGTTCTTCTTTCTATTGAAGAGCATACAGGGGAAGGTCCAGGGAAATTGGGCAGCGGCCGGATATTTTACAGCATTCATAGCAACAGCAGGCATATGGGATGAGATATATAAAAGATATGAACGAGGTAAAAGTAAAGGCAAGGGTGTTCTATCTTTGCTGATATTTTTCGCTTTTTTAATCGGTATTACTTCTAATGTTCTTGTTCATTATCCTGTACTCCTTGAATCCATCGGAATAAAAGGTGTAAGGGAGCGTGCACCTTATAATAGGATTATCGGCTGGAGGGAGGCTGGAAAGGAGATTGGGAAGGTGTACTCTGAGATGAAGAGAGAAAAAGATGTATTCATAATAAGCGACACATATCAGAATACAAGCGAACTGGCCTTCTATATGCCTGGCAACCCAATAGTATATAATGTATATTCAGGTAATAGAAGGATGAACCAGTACGATATATGGCCTGGTTATGACTCGTTTATAGGAAGGGATGGACTGTATATTAAGGGTGGGGATACTGATATCGAGCAGATGGTTGCTGATGCCTTTGATATTTGTAAAAGAGAAATGAAAGAGATTGATAGCGAGGGTAGATTGGTGAGAAAACTCACTATCTTTAGATGCTATAATTTTAAGGGCATGGAGGGGATAGAAAAGAGATGGACTTATTAAGGCGGTTGATGGTTTACATGGTTGACGTGGTTCACATGGTTTAAAAAGGCAAAAAAATGTAAGCAATATAAACCAAGTAAACAAGGCAAACAAAGCAAACCAGGTAAACCAAATAACCTGGCAAACAAAACAAACTAAGTAAACCAGGCAAACCAAATAAATCAAGTAAACATAAGGAGAATATTGTTGGAAGAAAAAGTTTCTATAGTTATTCCCGTTTATAACGAAGAGGAAAGCATTCCACGCTTGTATAAAGCTATAAAGGACGTGATG
>JAUXIU010000193.1 GCA_030620895.1 Deltaproteobacteria bacterium | reverse complement strand
GGAAATGATTTTGTTGTTTTATATATCATCAATACCAATTTATGACCTTCCTTCCATGCATCCAGGTCGGTAAAGGTGGTGATTTTATTCATTTCCCTCATTTCTTTTTCTTAATTCATACTTCATAATTCCTAATTCGGTCTTTTTATGATTTGTTCCCCTAATTCATACTTCGGTCTTTCGCACTTTGACCTTCAAACCTTTTGTTTCTACAATCTTTACCTTCTCTCCCTTCTTTATGGGTTCGTCGCTCCATGCCTCCCAGTATTCGCCATCGACAAATATCTTGCCTTCCGGGCTTATATCTGTTTCGGCCATCCCTTCTTCTCCAATCAGGCCCGTGCTCCCTATGCCACTGACGGGCCTCCTTTTATGTATACGGATTGCATAGTACATGGCGCCTAGAAAAAGTGCCGTAAAGAAGACAACCGTTGGGAGTAAGACCCATAAAGACAGCTTCATAAATGGAAGGGGAGATTCGAATAACATAAGTGACCCAAGTAATAATGATACAACACCACTAAGGGCGAGGAGACCGTAGCTTGTAACATTTATCTCTGCTATAAAGAATATCACCGCAAGGGCTATGAGCGCAAGTCCGGCATAATTTATGGAGAGTGTCTGAAAGGCGAAGAAGGCAAGGATAAGGCATATCGCACCTATGACCCCCGGTAATATAGCGCCAGGATTCGAGAGTTCAAAGTATAGACCCATCAGGCCCAGCATCATGAGGATATAGGCGACATTGGGATTGCTTATCGCATATAGTATCCTGTGCCTTAGACCCATCTTCACGACCTTTACCTCTGCACCCTTTGTCTTCAATGTCTTCTTGCCGGATGCGACCTCCACTTCTTTGCCATCCATGGCATCAAGGAGCTTTGTCCTGTCAGGTGCCATCAGGTCGATGACCTTTAGTTTCAGTGCCTCCTCTGCTGTTATATTGACGCTCTCTCTTACAGCTTTTTCGGCCCACCCGACATTTCTCCCCCTCTTTTTGGCTAAACCCTGTATGTAGGCAACGGCGTCATTTTCAACCTTCTTCATCATCGTCTCATCCATCTTCCCTCCGCCCATAGCCACCGGATGCGCGGAGCCGATGTTGGTGCTCGGGGCCATGGCTGCTATGTGAGCAGCGTAGGTTATGAAGACACCGGCAGATGCGGCCCTGGAACCGGGTGGGGCAACGTAGACCACTATAGGAACATCTGATGCGAGTATGGCCTTAACTATATCCCTCATTGAAAGGTCGAGACCTCCCGGTGTATCGAGCTGGATGACCGCAGCCTCAACGTCCTCATCCTCTGCCCTTTCGATACTCGTTGTTATAAACTCTGAAATTACCGGATTTATTATTCCCTCCACTTCAATGTAGTGGATAACAGCGGCTCGTGCATGGGTGGCGAGAGCAATAAAGAAAATAAAGAGGGTAAGTTTTAGAATTCTTCTCATGGCAATGACTGATAGCTTTTTAGGTTGTAGCTGGTTAGGTGGTAGCTTCTTAGGGTTGGCTCGTTCCTGTATTTTCCTAATAAGCTAAAAAGCTACAACCTAAGAAGCTGTTTTCTAACGAGCTATTTCCTTCTCTTGCCTGGAAGTCTCAATTCCTTTATGATCATCTTCATATCCTCCCAGGTCTCCTTTTTTTTGCTATCGTTTCTCAAGAGGAAGGCCGGATGGTATGTGGGCATTACCTTTATTCCGTTCCTGTACCAGTTAAACTTTCCCCTGAGGTCAGATATACGAACTTGTGTATTAAGGAGTGTATGTGCCGCATGGCTTCCAAGGGCCACAATGGTCTTTGGCTTTATCGAGTCTATCTGTTTTTCAAGGAAAGGCCGGCAGGTAGCTATCTCATCATGTTCAGGGTTCCTGTTATTCGGGGGCCTGCACTTTACCACGTTGCATATATAGACATCGCTCCTCTTAAGGCCCATGGCCTCTATAATCTTTGTCAGGAGCTGGCCTGCCCTTCCCACAAATGGTTCTCCCTTGAGGTCTTCATCTCTCCCGGGGCCTTCACCTACAAATACGATCTCGGCCTTGGGGTTTCCGACACCGAAGACTATATTGGTCCTGCCCTTGTGAAGCTTACACCTCTTGCAGTCCCCCAGCTCCTCTCTTATTGATTTGAGGCTGATTCTGGGGACACTGGGGACTGTCCCAGATTTACGGGCGATAGCCGTAGAATCGGGACTGTCCCTTCTCTTAGGGATAGGCAGCGATTCAACACCAATCTCCATGAGGTAGGAGAGGTAGTTCCTTGTGTCCTTCTTCAACTCTTCTAATCTCTTCTTTTTATCCATTAAAAATACCTAATTATGAATTATGGATTATGGGTAATATAAACAATGGGTTGTGTTGTCCCTATTTATTTATTTTCCTCTTTATCACTCTTTACAACAACGCCGCTATAATATACCATAAATACCAGCCCTATCTAGAAAAAGTTGTATTAACTGATATTTAAGACTACCGCCTGAAATTGACGATTGACGAATGAAAAGAATGAATTAGGAATTACGAATCTATAATATGCAATACACACTACGCAATACGCATCACGCACGGCGATTTTTTTAATCTTCAATCCTTCCATAGAGAGGGAAAATTGATGTATATATCTTTTATCTCCGTATTCTTGGTGGTTTTATTCATTCCAGAGGAGGCATTTGCCTGGGGGCCTGCAACGCACCTCGAACTGGGAAGGGATATATTAAATAATCTTGGACTTCTTACGTCTTCTGTCAGGATGAT
>JAUXIU010000058.1 GCA_030620895.1 Deltaproteobacteria bacterium | reverse complement strand
GGCAAAGGGGAATCAAAATACCGTCATAAAAAGCAGAGTGGCGGGGCTGGCCAATTTGCGGAAGTATGGATGCGCATCGAGCCCAGGACGAAGGGTGCAGGTATCGAGTTTACAGAATCTCTGCGGGGACAGAATGTAGATCGGGTTTTTGTGCCCTCGGTAGGAAAAGGGGTAAATGCAGCATGCAAAGAAGGAGTTCTAAGTGGTTATCGTGTGGTAGACGTAAAGGCGGATTTTTACGATGGAAAACAGCATCCGGTGGACTCCAAGGACATCGCCTTTCAGATTGCCGGCAAATATGCCTTTAAGAAGGCATTCATGGAAGCCCGCCCCTGCCTCCTGGAGCCCATTTATAAGATTGAGATAAAGATTCCGGAGGATTGCATGGGTGAAGTAATGGGCGATATCTCCAGTCGCAGGGGAAAAATCCTTGGAATGGACTCAACTGGTGGCTTTCAGATTATCAAGGCGAAAGTCCCACAGGCGGAGCTGTATCGCTATTCAACCACCCTGCGTTCCCTGACAGGAGGACGGGGTATCCATGCTGAGGAGTTCAGCCACTATGAAGAAATGCCACGCGATCTGGAACAGAAGGTCATTACGGCTAGTAAAAAAGCAGGGGCAGTTTGAGAAAGAGTATTGTGTATCGGGTATCGTGTATCGTGAATAGGAATAGTAAATCGAACAACGAACCACAAATCACGAACTACGAACGACGCAATACGCATCACGCAATACGAAATATGCAACCCGTAACCCGAAACACGCAACCCAAACAGTGCAAACAAAACAAACAGAGTGAACATGAATACCCCCAACCTCAGACTGGCTGGGTTTTATCGGGGACAGCGCACTCCACCGTACTCCCCTTTATCTTCTCTAAGGCATGATTTATTACAGGCAGGACTACAATCAGGTTCTCTCTAACCGCCCTTGGACTTCCTGGAAGGTTTATAATAAGACTCTCCTTCCTTATCCCGCATACCGCCCTGGATATCATGGCATTCGGGGTCTTCTTCAGGCTCTCCGCCCTCATTACCTCCGAAACACCAGGCAACTCCTTCTCGATTACAGCCAGAGTTGCCTCAGGGGTTACATCCCTTGGTGAAACGCCGGTACCACCTGTGGTTATTATCAGGTCGAGCCCCTTTTTATCTACATATTCAATCAACTTATCCTTGATAATATCCAGTTCATCCGGGATTATCTCGTATGCCCTTACCTCTGAAGGGAGACCAATTATCATTCTTCTTATCTCCTCTCCACTAAGGTCCTCTCTCTCTCCCCTGGAACCCTTATCGCTCATTGTAAGTATCCCAACTGTTATCATCATTTTCAATTTTCAATCGTCAATCATGATTCGTTAATCGTGTATCGTGAATCGAACCACGAATCACGAACCACGAACGACGGTTTCTTTATTCGTCAATCTTCAATCTTCATTCTTCAATCGTCATTCTTTGCTCTCACGGGTGCTCCTCCACCCATACCTCGCCTTTACCGGTAGTCTCCTTCTTCCAAATCGGGACAACCCTCTTTAGCTCTGCTATCGCCCATTCGCATGCCATAAAGGCATCGTTCCTGTGGCGGGCTGCAGCAACAATCAATACTATATTCTCTCCTATATCTAGCCTGCCTACGCGGTGAACTATACCCATTTCGATTATATTAAAATTATCCAGGGCCCTCTTACGTATTTCATCTAATTTCTTTTCAGCCATCACTGGATAATGCTCGAACTCCAGACTGACAATCTTCTCACCTTTTGAGATATTCCTGGCTGTCCCAAGAAAGGATACAACCCCCCCTACCTCTTTTGACACAGTCTTTATCCTTTTAACCTCCTCCTCTACGGAGAAGTCCTCTGATTGTATTCTTACCAGACCAGCCATAGATAGGTCAACCGCCAGAGAAGGGCGGCAGAAATGCTACTTCATCCCCGTCCTTAATAGTCATTTCATTACCTGCAAATTCCTGATTCACCGACACCAGTACACCCCTTTTATCAATCAAATCTGCCAAAACAGGGTATTCTCTTTTAATAATGGTCTTTAGCTCTGCCATCGATATTTCACCAGGTATCTCAAGCTCCGCCTCCTCTCTGCCAATAAGCCCTTTAAGCATTGCAAAGAACTTTAGTTTTACAGCCATCTTTTAAACCAACCTGTTCTCATCCTTTGTAATCTGTATATTTGTCCTTCTCAAGGTTTTCTCCAAAAGATCCTCAAACGTCGATCCATCCTCAGGAAATATTGCATAACCATAACCAAACTCACCCTCTTTATCGAGGCATAATTTGCTAAAGATATTATCAGTACCAACAGATTTTATTATATCCTCCAAAACCCTGAGTGCCTTTTCGTCTGATTCTAAAAATAATATGGCCATCCTCTCTTCATCCAACTTGGCCACAACATCAAAATCCCTTATCCTCCCCCTCACAAAATCGAGGACATCCTGGACGATACGTTCACCTTCATATTTAGAAAGGATAGAAAGACCAGGTATGCGAATCGTTAGGAGAAGGAAACGTTTTCCATGCCTCTTTCCGCGGCTTATCTCTTCAGATGTGCGTTTTTCTAAAAACTCCCTTGTGGTAAGAAATTCATACTCCATTTGCTTGACATCCTTTGAAACAAGCATAGCCATACCCTTCTCGATATAAACCACAAACCTCTTGAGCACCTCCATATCGACCATGGAAAAATTACTTGCAAATATAGTATCCTCAGAGCTTTTATTGAAAAGTGTTACTATTCCAGCGACTATATTGCCATCCATCATAAGGGGATGAGAAAGGATTGACTTGATATAGGAACTCTCGTCCTTTGGAATTTCTTTACACACCGGTGCCTTTGTCCCTATTACCTCTTGCAGTGTCTCCTTTTCTATAGGAAGAAAATACTCCCTGATCTTATTGTCATCCAGGTTATAAGCCCCTCTTAGCTTAAATCTATTGCCACCTTCGTAACGAGTCCTTATCGTTGAACCCTCGGCCCCTATAATGGCCGCCATGGTCGCAGACACTATATGATAAAACTTATTAGGATCTGAAATTGATAACAACTCTAAACCTGTTTCATCAACCGCCAGTATCCTGTTGGAACGCAGAATACTCTCCTCATGCAGCTTTCTACGGTATATATGCTCGGCAAGGAATGTAGTTAGTTCATTTAATATAGGCTCCAAATATGAAACATCTTCATTCTGGGATACAACCTCAACGCTGAGTACACCTATAAATCGCCCTTCAGTTAACATGGGGAGCGCCATATACATCTTGCTAGACCCTACAACAATCTCCCTGTCAACCAGGACTACCTTCTTCCTGTTATCAGCAACCCAACCCTCAATCCCTTCACCCCCATGAAGGACATAGCTTCCTACCCCTGCAATACCCTTGACAGTAGATGCCTTCAGGACGAGGCTTGTGTCATCGTCATTATAGAGATATATAAAAGATGTTACACCTCCCAGAAAATCAGCCATCACACCACATATATTATTTAACATCTTTTCCATAGAGTCTCTGGAGGACATAATAGTATTGATGTTCTTCCATAGATTGAACTTTGCATCTGTGCCCTTCATCTTGTCCAATTCTTCTGAGCGGTATATAACCTCAGCTGCAAGGTTTGCGAGGCTTGCCAGAAAATTGAGATCCGCTTCCGTAAAAGCATGCAGAGATTCACTGCTGTTTACATTTACCACTCCGATCACATGAGACTCTGCAATAAGCGGAACACAAATAGCACTCTTAACATCACTCCGTTCCCTAACATGCTTAAACTCCTTCTCTGATGCCTTGCCGGATATCAAGAGTGGTTTTCCGCTCTCGGCAACCTTCCCTGAGATCCCTTCACCGATGGGTAGCCTTATCTTTCTCACCACCTCGTTGTCCATCCCTCTGGCCACCTCAACCCTCAGGGTCCCATCGTCCTCATTGACCAGCATAAGAGAACCCCTTTCAGCCCTTGTAGATTCTATGGCAAGTGTGAGGATAACCGAGAGGAGCTCTCTCCTGTCTGCTGTCAGCTTAACCGCATCAACAATCTCTCTCATGGATGTCAGAAGTGAAACTTGGTCCATTTCTGATTCCACAGCCGTGGCACCTGTAGTCCTAAGGCTCCAGAGAAGTCTAACGCTCAAAGGACTCAATTTCTCAACATTAACAAACTCAGGTTGTCTCAGAAAATTATTGATCGTAGGGTCTTCTAAACAATTTATTATAAAATCTAACCTTGGGATGGTCTTCAGTACATTAAGGTCATCCGTTATATATATACCATGCTGATCGGCGAGCTTATAACCCATCTCCTCGACCTTGAAGAGCATGGCATTGGGGTTTGGATCAACTATACAGGAAATCTTTATCCTTTTATCCTGGAGGAGGGTTGGCAGGAGCCCTAAACCCTGCTTATTTCCACCTATTATGGCTATATACTGAGTTTTCTCTGTCATGTTTTTTCCGATATCCTCTCCAATATACCCATTTCAACCAGATTTCTTACCAGTTGGGCGGACTCTATATCTTCTTCGTATGCCCTCCTCAGATCCATTGTTCCACCTTCACCCTCATCCAGTCTCTTTGCACCCTCCAGAAGGAGTTGTTCAACATCAGTATGTATAGATGTGTCAGGAGAGGCTACATTTGTCTCTACATCAAACTCACCATCTCCCCACCCAATAAGGTGGTAAAAAGCATCCTCACCACTTAAATCTCTATAATTAGCGTGTACAACACTTCCATCTCTTATGTAAACCATACCAAAACCCTTATCAGAACTGACATGTATGGCGGCGGTCTTACACTGCATATGAAATACCTGAATTATATCCACAAGCCCCATATCCTTGAGTCTGCCTTTTATACTCATACATTTCCCCTTCTACCAAATTTATCTATAAACATAAGAAATGTCAAGGAATTTACAGATTTAGCAATTGTTGCTAATCCCTGACAAATTGTAGTAAAATTATGGAAACCGTCGTTCGTGATTCGTGGTTAGTGATTCGATTCACGATACACGATTAACGATACACGATTAACGATACACGATTAACGAATAAAGATGGAACTATTCAACGACACAGGTAAGCATAATAAGATTATCCCCCCCCTTGCAGAGAGGATGAGACCTAAAAGCCTGAAAGATATGCTGGGGCAAAGGCATATAACAGGGCTTCTAAGGAGGCTTATAGAAAAGAAAGAACTCCCTTCACTCATACTATGGGGCCCATCTGGAAGCGGTAAAACGACATTGGCTTTTATAATTGCAGAGGCCGTAGGTGCTCATATCACCTCCTTCTCGGCAGTACTCTCGGGTGTAAAGGAGATAAGAGAGGTCTTCAATGAGGCCCAGCACCAGCTAAGGTTTGGTGGCAAACGGACCATACTCTTCGTCGACGAGATACACAGGTTCAATAAAGCACAACAGGACGCCTTCCTCCACCATGTGGAGGACGGGAGGGTAACCTTGATAGGCGCTACAACAGAGAATCCGTCATTTGCACTAAATGCCCCCCTCCTTTCGAGGTGCAAGGTCCTAGTGCTGGAAGAACTCTCCGAGGATGATTTAAAAACTATTATAAAAAAGGCACTCGCAGACAAAGAAAGAGGCCTCGCCGACCTCAAGATAGAGATAACCAAAGACGCAATAGGATTCATAGCCGCTTACTCACATGGTGATGCAAGATGCGCTCTGAATACCCTGGAGGTTGCATCTACATTACTATCTCCTGATAAGGATGGCAGACGGATACTTACCCTTGAGATATCAGAGGAGGCAATGCAAAAGAGGGCTATTCTATATGATAAGGATGGAGATGAACATTACAACGTCATCTCTGCATTTATAAAATCAATGCGCGGAACCGACCCGGACGCGGCACTCTACTGGCTTGCCAGAATGTTAGATGCTGGAGAGGACCCGCTCTTCATTGCAAGGCGGATGGTTATATTTGCATCTGAGGATATCGGTAATGCAGACCCCATGGCCCTTCAACTTGCCATCTCTGTAAAGGACGCCGTAGATTTCGTCGGGATGCCAGAGGGCTGGATACCTCTGGCACATGGCGCAACATACCTTGCATCGGCTCAGAAGAGCAATGCCTCTTACCTCGCATACCTTGAGGCCGTTGAGGATGTCAGAAAAAATGGGGCTTTGCCAGTTCCTCTACATATAAGAAACGCCCCCACTAAATTGATGAAGAGGCTTGGATACGGAAAGGGGTATAAGTATCCACATAATTATGATGATTCAATAGTGGAACAGACGTACATGCCCGAGAAGCTTAAGAGGAGAGGATACTACAGGCCATCTGACAGGGGATCGGAATCTGAGATAAAAAAGAGGCTTGAAGAGATCAAGAAGAAGAAAAGGGGATTGTAAACCATAGACCATATTGTAGTTGACAATACGGTACTTAAGTGTTATTTGGAGAACCCTGCCATAAAGGTAGTAGATAGTAGACAGGATACAGTAGTCAGGCAAGGGGACTGTCCTAAAGGAGGCTGAGGTTAAGGTTAAGGTTAAGGTTAAGAAGCCCTGTTTTAGAACTCGTAACTCGTAACCCGTAACTCGCAACTCGTAACCCGCAACCCGCAACTCGTACCCCGCAACTCGTAACCCGCAACCCGTAACTCGCAACAAGGTGTCGGCTACGTTCGTGTATAATCTGGAATTATGATAAGCGATTTTTTACATAGTATTGAAGAGAAGGCACTTTCGGGCAAAGGCATCTCTTGCGACGAGGGCTGTACCCTTGCATACATCGATGAGATACATCTCTTCGATATACTTGCATCAGCTGAAAGGGTAAGGAGGCACTTTAAAGGCATCGAGATAAACCTATGCTCCATAGTAAATGCCAAGAGCGG
>JAUXIU010000032.1 GCA_030620895.1 Deltaproteobacteria bacterium | reverse complement strand
GTGCTAAGGTAATGGAAACTTCCTTGCTGTCAAGATGCCCCGCCCTCAGGGAGGGGCATCTTGACTAATAAATAAAGGTTTGACCGCACTTCTTTGCACTAAGGTAAGCCCAAAATATGTGTAATGCATATCTTTTCAGAGAGCTTACTCGATAGTGATACTGTAACAATGGTTGACAACAGCAGATTATTAGCATAGAATGAATTTAAAGAACTAATCAATGAGAAGTTTTAAATACATACTAAGCCTTACCATGCTTCTCGTGTCTATGAGCATGGTGCTCCAGCCAATGGCGCATGAATATGGCCTTGCAGGTTATGAGCATGCGGCAGTAATATCCGAGGATATTTGCGAACACAGTGGCATTATAACTGAAGCTGAAGGTGCATCAGCCGACAGCTCCGCATGCAACTGCCTCCAAAAATGCGACCGCACCATAGTTTATATCAAGGGGATACCTAAGATCGAAGACTTAACTAATACATTCGGTTCATCTATATTCCTATCAAAGACAAAATACACTGTGTACTACGTCACCAGCTTCTTCCAACCACCCAGACAAACCTGATAGCCCACTTGGTCCACCAGTAGGAGTACCTTGGGTCTGCAGTACACTTGCAAGCTCGGACGAGGTGCGTTTTTAGATACACTATGGAGTAATACACCTGCACTCCACTCCCGCTGCTTAAACTATACGGTCACATGGACCATACAACAAAACTCGTATGCTTGATAGTCGTAAAACCTTAAATGTTACATGAGGCCTTTGTAGTATGACAGCCTCAGCTGAATCGAGCATAATAAAATTATAGGTTTGAATCATGGAGAAAAGACATAATCTAGCATTAACGTTTTCACTAGTCGGACCACTTTCCTGCCATCTGTTGTTATTAATCATGCTTTTGGTCATTCCTCTGATTCTTGCAGTAGCCTCAAGTGCTATCTGCGCTACAAAAGGGGGTAAAGCTGAAGAAAGGATTACTCCTGATAAGGTGGTGCGTCTCAGCGATCTTATTAAGGAAGCAAAAGAGAAGAACATGGGGCTTAGGGCGGCAAGGCTTAAATGGGAGAGTATTAAAGAGAAGTACCCCAGGGCAACATCCTATGACGATCCCATGGTAACCTACGTCCAGCCTATCAGGGAGATAGAGACGAGGCTCGGCCCGCAAGAGCGGATTATAACCCTGAGCCAGAAGATTCCGTTTCCAGGGAAACTCGGGCTCAAAGGGGATATAGTTACAAAGGAAATAGAGATAGCGAAAACCGAGTACCAAAAGGCGACAAGAGACCTGACAACAGAAGTAAAGAAGGCATACTATGAGCTGTACTATGTAGACAAAGTTATGGAGCTCTCAAAAGAGAACGATGCAGTCCTGGATTACTTCGCGGAGGTAAGCAGGACTAACTACGGACTTTCTGTATCTCAACTCGATGAATTGGTAAGGGCGCAGAAGCTCTCGGCACGGGCCTCTTTTGACCTTATCCGGTCCAATGACATCCGAAGCAACGTTGTCGCAAGGCTAAATGCTCTTTTATACCGTCCCCAGGATTATCCGGTTGGCAAGGCCGAGGAGCCTGAGTTGAAAACATTTCAGTACCACCTGAACGAACTCTTAATCTGGGGGGTAGAGAATTACGAGGAGCTCAAGATTGCGGGGCTCAAGGTTAAGAAAGGCGATCTTGAAAAGGATCTTTCGAGGTATTCATACCTTCCGAACTTCCGGATCGGGGTTAATTACTCACAAATAGGGGATCCGCCGAGCCTGATACCGGATGCCGGAGAGGATGCCTACGCTGTCACTTTTGGTATGAACATACCCCTCTGGTTTTCAAAGAACAAAGCCGCGGTGAGTCAGGCAAGCATCAATCGAGAAAAAAGCTTCATTGAAAAGAATGCCATTACGAACGAGCTCGAAAACAAAATAAAGAGAGTTTATTTCAACCTCACGAACTCGGGGCGAATAGTGAAGCTTTATGGAGAAACCTTAATACCGGAGGCTAAGGATTCCCTTGCGTTTGCCGAGGCTCGCTACAAGAGTGGTGAGGAGATGCTGGGTGGGCTCCTTGAGACACAGAGCATGTGGATTAACTTCCAGCTCGTCTATTTCAGATCTTTAACGGACTACTTTAAAAGCATAGCTGAGCTTGAACGACTCACCGCCAAGAAACTCTATTAACAGCATGCTCAATTGACCTTGGAGGTTTTTTAGATGTCAAAAAAAGCAATAATCATTATAGCAGTTATTCTTGGGATTATAGTTGGTGCCGCAGGGATGTATTTCCTGGCTGGCACAACAAGTGTTGAGCAGGAGGCCCGCGCGCCTGGCAAGGCGCCAGCCAAGGAGGGCAGGAAGATACTCTACTGGAGGGCACCGATGGACCCAACATACATCTCGGAGAAGCCGGGGAAGTCCCCAATGGGGATGGACCTCATCCCCGTATACGAAGGGGAGGAGGAAGAGACAGAGCCGGGGATGGTGAAGATCGACCCCGTTACTGTCCAAAACATTGGGGTTAGGACGGCTCCGGTGCGATGGATGGAGCTTAAAAAAACCATAAGGACCATCGGGAGGATCGACTACGACGAAAGGAGGGTCTACCATTTGCATGCCAAGGTGGACGGGTGGATAGAGAAGCTCTATGTCAACTTTACAGGTGAGAAGGTTAAAAAGGATGACATACTCCTTGAAATCTACAGCCCAAAGCTCGTGTCTGCCCAGGAGGAGTACTTACTTGCGAGGCGATCCAGCGAAGCCATGGCCAGGGTTGGCAGGGAATCCATAGTTGACCTGAGCAGAAGGAGACTCGAGCTCTGGGACGTGCCGGCCCACCAGATAAAGGAGATCGAGGAGACAGGTAAGGTTATGAAAACCCTACATATCCACTCCCCTGCTTCCGGCATCGTCATAGAAAAGCCCATCACCGAGGGGATGTATGTAAAACCGGGTATGAATCTCTATACCATAGCTGATATCTCAAAGGTATGGGCGTACGTAGACGTATACGAATACGAACTCCCCTGGATAAGGTTGGGGCAGGAGGCAGAGATGAACCTCGCTTCTTATCCGGGAAGGGTTTTTAAGGGGCATGTTTCATTCATATTCCCCTTCATGGACCCCAAGACGAGGACGAATAAGGTGAGGATAGAGTTCGATAATCCTGACCTGGAGCTCAAGCCAGATATGTACGCAAACGTGAATCTTAAGTCCGTGGTGAGCAAGAAGACCGTTGCTGTGCCTACCGAGGCTGTGATCTTGTCGGGAGAAAGAAGTATAGTATTCTTAAGCAAGGGCGACGGGAAGTTTACCCCAAAGGAGGTAGTACTTGGGGCAGAGGCAGAGGGGTTCTACGAGATAAGGGAAGGTCTCGCGGATGGAGATGTCGTGGTCACGTCAGCTCACTTCCTTATCGACTCCGAAAGCAAGCTCAAGGAAGCCATCGCAAAGATGTTGGATAAGAAAGCAGGCGATGACAAAGAGATGGAGGGTATGGATCATTCAGGTATGGAGAAGATGGACGACTCCGGCATGAAGGGCATGGATCACTCTGACATGGAAGGCATGGAGGGTATGAAGCACGAAGATATGGAAGGCATGGATCACGGCACAATGGACAATAACCATTAAAGACTGTTTCACGTGTACGAATAAATTAGCATAGTGAAACGGAGTTAATTTATATGCTCAAAAAGATAATCGAGCTTTCCATTAATAACCGCTTTCTGGTAATCCTCTTTACCATTTTTGTCATCGGCTGGGGGATAATATCGATAAGTAAGACCCCCCTTGATGCAATCCCCGACCTTTCGGATGTACAGGTCATAATCTATACTGAATATCCTGGTCAAGCCCCGCAGGTTGTGGAAGACCAGGTAACCTATCCCCTCACAACGGCAATGCTGAGCGTTCCCTATTCAAAGGTTGTAAGAGGCTACTCCTTCTTCGGCTTTTCATTCGTATATGTCATCTTCGAGGACGGGACGGACATTTACTGGGCACGGAGTCGGGTGCTTGAATACCTTAACTTCGTTGCCGGACGTCTCCCCCAGGGGGTCACCCCCTCCCTCGGTCCAGATGCCACAGGGGTAGGATGGGTATATGAATACGTCCTTGTTGATAAAACTGGAAAGCACGACCTGGCGGAACTAAGGAGCATCCAGGACTGGTATCTGCGATACGAGCTTCAGACGGTTTCAGGTGTATCAGAGGTAGCGAGCATCGGAGGATATGTAAAACAGTATCAGGTGGAGGTCGATCCCAACAAACTCCTTGCTTATAACATTCCGCTCAACAAGGTCAAGCATGCCATAAAGCGCAGTAATCAAGACGTCGGCGGAAAGCTCGTCGAGATGGCGGAGACCGAGTTCATGGTCCGTGGCCTAGGGTACATAAAGTCCATCGAGGATATCAAGAACATCGCGGTGGGCGTCGACAAGAACGGGACGCCGATTACCATAAGGGAAGTGGCTAACGTGCACCTCGGTCCTGAGCTTAGAAGGGGTATTGCCGAACTAAACGGTGAAGGTGAGGTTGTTGGAGGCATCGTTGTAATGCGCTACGGAGAAAATGCACTCGATGTCATCGAAAATGTTAAGAAAAAGCTTGAGTCCCTTAAACAGGGGCTGCCGGAAGGGGTGGAGATTGTTCCGGTTTATGACCGCTCGGGACTCATACACAGTGCCATAGACACCCTCAAAGATAAGCTTACGGAAGAGATGATAGTGGTTGCCGTCATATGTATGATCTTTCTCCTTCACTTCGGGAGCGCCTTTGTAGCTGTATTTACCCTCCCTGTAGCGATACTCATCGCATTTATCATCATGTACTATCAGGGGATAAATGCCAACATTATGAGTCTCGGCGGCATAGCCATAGCCATCGGGGCTATGGTAGATGCAGCGGTAGTCATGGTGGAGAATGCACACAAGCATATAGAATATGCAAAAGCAAGTGGAGAAGAAAGAGACCACTGGCATATTATAATGGATGCGTCAAAAGAGGTAGGACCGGCGCTGTTCTTTTCATTACTTATTATAACAGTTTCATTTATACCTGTCTTCTCCCTTGAGGCCCAGGAGGGGAGACTCTTCAGCCCCCTCTCATATACAAAAACCTATGCAATGGGTGCCGCGGCCTTTTTGGCCATTACCGTTACGCCTGTCCTTATGGGATACTTTGTTAGGGGAAGGATAAGGTCCGAAGATAGGAACCCTGTTAGCCGGTTCTTGCTATTCATCTACCGTCCTGTCATTCGTATTGTCCTTAGATTCAAAAAGGGCATTATACTTTTGAGTGTACTTATACTTATTGTAACTATAATTCCGTTCAAGATGCTGGGTTCCGAGTTCATGCCGCCACTTAATGAGGGAGACCTGCTCTACATGCCTACGACCCTTCCGGGCATATCCATAACCAAGGCAAAAGAGCTACTTCAGCAGACCGACAAGATACTGATGACCTTCCCTGAGGTTCACCAAGTTTTCGGCAAGATCGGTAGGGCAGAGACCGCTACCGACCCTGCGCCTTTGTCGATGATAGAGACGACCATTACATTGAAGCCTAAGGATGAGTGGCGTGAAGGTATGACCATAGAGAAGCTCACCGAAGAGATGGACACGGCCGTAAGATTCCCTGGGGTGACGAATGCCTGGACTATGCCCATAAAGACAAGAGTCGACATGCTCTCTACCGGGATAAAGACCCCCGTTGGCATAAAGATCGCTGGGGACGACCTGCAGGTCCTTGAAGATCTAGGCAAAGAGATAGAGTCTGTGGTAAGGCATATACCCGGGACCCTTTCGGCCTATTCAGAGAGGGTTGTGGGTGGTAATTACATAGACTTCGAGATCGAAAGGAGTGAGGCCGCAAGGTATGGCCTTACAGTAGGGGATGTGCAAGATGTAATCCAGTCTGCCATAGGTGGGATGAACATAACCACGACCGTGGAGGGGCTTGAGAGATACCCCGTGAACCTGAGGTACGGCCGCGAGCTCAGAGATGACTTGAGCAACCTCGAGAGGATACTCATACCAACGCCAACAGGCGCCCAGATACCCATAGCGCAGGTTGCAAGCATAAAGATAAGGAAAGGCCCGCCGGCCATAAAGAGCGAGAACGCAAGGCTCAACGCATGGATATACATAGACATTAGGGGGATAGACGTGGGTACGTACGTAAAGAATGCCCAGGAGATAGTAAACGAGAAGATAGACATCCCGGCCGGGTATTCTATTATCTGGAGTGGCCAGTACGAATACATGGAAAGGGCAAAAGAGAAGTTAAAACTGGTCGTTCCTCTGACACTGGCCATTATCTTCCTGCTCCTTTACTTCAACTTCCGCAACATCGTCGAGTGTCTTATAGTGATGCTCTCTATCCCCTTTGCCCTTATTGGCGGTGTATGGCTCATGTACCTTCTAGGTTATAATATGAGTGTGGCTGTAGGGGTCGGCTTTATAGCCCTGGCTGGGATAGCGGCAGAGACAGGAGTGATTATGCTGACATTCCTCGATAATGCATATGAGAAGAGATACCTTCACGGTAAGATGAATACAAGAGAAGACCTCTACAGTGCGGTGATGGAGGGTGCGGCAGAAAGGGTAAGACCGATAATGATGACTGTTACCACTACTTTCTTCGGACTTCTCCCCATCATGTGGAGTACAGGAACAGGCTCACAGGCTATGAAGAGGATTGCTGCGCCCATGGTTGGCGGGTTGGTGACGGCCACAATACTCACACTTACAGTTATACCTGCAATCTACGCCCTATGGAAGGGATGGGAGATGAGTAAGAGAGGGGCTGTCCCAGGCAAATGAAAATTGACGATTGAAGAAAGAGGCTTGATATCAATGGTGTTAGAGGTTAGAGGGAAAATGCGAAATGTTAGAGGTTAGAGAAATAGTGTTAGAGGTTGGAGGAGGGAGGTTGGAGGCTTTAAACCTCATACCTCAAGCCTCGCCCCTCAAACAATTCCCCTCCCTCCTCCAACCTCATATCTCAGACTTCAACCAAAATCTTTAGAATGGGGGTCTGTCCCCTGCTATGTGGAGGAAACTATGAAGGAGATAAAGGCGTACATAAGACTTGAAAAGGTGGAGGAGGTCAACAATGCCCTTGAGGCTGCCGGGGTGCTGGGGTTCACCGTTATAGAGGTGAAGGCTCTCGGGAAGGCCTCTGTGCCTGAAACAGAGCAGTATTCAATAGAGTTTTCTGAAAAGTTCAGCACGATTGCAAAGCTTGAGGTTGTCTGCAATGACGAAGACGCCGTGAGGCTCGTGGATGTGATAAAGGAGAACGCGTACACAGGGCACAGCGGAGACGGGATGATATTCGTTTCAGACATAAGCTGCGCAGTGAAGATAAGGACCGGCGAGCGCGGGGAGGGTGCACTCCGTTCTGGTTAGGAGGTAACGAATAGTGACGAAGCTGGAAATTGACAGCTCCTATCTTATACATACAAATGTATGCAAAACTTTAGATTGCAATTGAACTCAGATAGCCTTATAAGAAACAACAGCGATAGACATATCCTTACTTATCAGAGGGCCTTTTGCTTTCCTGCCCCCTTTTGCTTCCCTAATCGGACATCCTTTCTTTATAGGATGTCCTTCTTGCCTCATTTTGCCACCTTGCCCTCCCAAGTCTTTTTGAGAGGTAAAAGCCTGTCAGGGCATCGATGTCAGCAGTAAGTTCCTGGAGTCTGAGTTTCTTTTCTATCCTGTCCATAATTTCCTTAGAAGGGGAATAGAGCATCTCTATCTGAAGTCTTCTCCTCTCAAAGTAGAGCCTCGTAACCTCATTAAGTACGTCATCCCTTAGTTGAACCATTAACCTTGACCTTGTGTCTATAGAGGTCTGATCATCGTTCCATATCAGTTCTCCCAATTCCCAGGTAAGAGAGACTGACCACGACCAGTCTCTGTCCAATGTAATATCATCATCTGTATATTTCTGAGTGGTGGTGCTATAGAAATAGGTGCTGCTCTGCCAGTCCTTCCCCTTATCGTATCCTACCCTCAAATCCGGAAGCCACGCACTCTTCGCTGCAGCCGTCCTCCATCTATCTATCTTTTCTGGATGCACCTCGGCATACCTTATAGCCGCCTCCATAATCTCCACTACAGAGGGCTCATCGGTAAAATTGGAAAGCAACTTTTCAGCTTCCACTTCTTCGTCCTTGGAGGTAGCATTCTGTATCATTGGAATTGTTTTAAATACTCCACCTTTAGTGACTGCCCAGAGGATTTTGGAGTTAAGAGGCTCAAAAGCCAGGGAACGAATATCAATAGAGGTAAGGCCCTTATAGAGTTCCATCCACCTTTTGGAGACCTTTGAGTACCTGAAGACTCCCCTGCTTGTGGCTGCATACACCCCATCTGGATCTGATGAACTAACAACAAGGTGGTGTATATCACGGCTGATAAGGCCCGAACTACCCGCCATTATCCATGTTAATCCACCATTCTCAGTTATAAGAAGGCCTTCTGACGTGCCCACATATACTTTTCTGGCATCTGCTGGGTCAATAACAATCCCTTTTATCTCAGTCTCGATACCATTGACTTCTCCTGCATCAACCTGGTCTAAAATGTTAACGTTCTCGGTGGTGGTTGTTACAATCACTCTCTCCCAGTCCATCCCATTGTTTACGCTCTTATATAACCCCCTGTCTGTAGCAGCATATATAATATGAGGCTCAGAGGGGTGAACAGCGATAGAGGATACCACAGCCTCAGAAGGCAGATTCTGCTCCTTCCTCCAATTGCTTCCCCCATCATCTGTGTGGAAAAAACCCGCATAGGTTCCGATAAATATGACCTCTGGATTCACAGGACTAATGGCTACTGAGAGTATATGCCCTTCTAAACCCCCAATACCTCTGAAGACCCTCACCCAATTCTTCCCATGGTTTTCGCTCTTATAGAGACCCGCCTGAGTCCCTGCATAGACAATATTTATATTCATGGGGTTTATTGAAATAGAGTTTATGGCAGTTCCTGTACCCCT
>JAUXIU010000118.1 GCA_030620895.1 Deltaproteobacteria bacterium | reverse complement strand
TGTTCAGAACCTCCCGAAGCTCTGGACACTGTATAACAATTACGGGATGAATATCCTTGAGCTAAACCCTATACGCATGTCACCCGATAATAGGGGAAGGTTAATTCCAGTTGCCTGTGACTTTAAGTGTTCTTTTGATATAGATGATCCGGCATGGAAGAGGCTTGACCTGCCTCCACACCTCTTTGCTTCGGATTATTCTGAGTTCGAGCAAGAGATAAATCAGCTGAGGACATACCAGGGACAGAGTGATGTCTTCGTTGTTAATAAAAAGGGTACTATAACAGCACTTACATTTGGCGGTGGTGCAAATGCACTCGTTACGGAACTCTTGGGTGAAACAGGGGCGATATCATCGGATTTTGGAGGTAATCCTCCATACGAGAAGATGAACCAGATATCAAAGATAGTATACAGGTACTGGCTTGAGCAGTCGAATGTCCTCTTTATAATAGGTGGAAAGGCCAATAATACAGATATCTATGAGACCTTCAGGGCCATGGCAGATGCACTCAGGTGGTATTTTCAGAAGTATGGACCAAAGCCGATCTTCGTAGTCGTGGGTAGGGGGGGGCCAAATCTGATAAGGGGTATGGCCTATTTAAAAGATACCATTGAGTCTCTGGGGCTTCCGTATAGGTTCTTTGGTCATGACAGTGCTATGTCAGAGGTTGTTAACTATGCACTCAAGATGGATAGCTGGATGGAGAAGGAAGGTAGGGAAAAGTTAAAGGCAAAGATGGGGATCAATTGAAAATTGACGATTGAAGAATGAATTTTAAATAAATTGACGATTGAAGATTGACGACTGAAGATTGAAAAGAATGAATTATGAGTTATGAATAAAAAACCGTCGTTCGTGGTTCGTGTATAGTGTATCGTAACTCGAACGACAATTCACGATAAACGATACACGATTCACGATTGAAGATTGACGAATGAAGAATAAAAAACCGTCGTTCGTGATTCGTGGATCGTTTATCGTATTAAACCACTATCCACGATTAACAATACAACGAGGTCTTTATAAGTCAATTTAAGCTCTCAACTTAAATGCAAAAGAGAGAGAATTCGCGGGGGATAAAGTATGCACAAAGCCGGTATTAAAAAGTTTCCATATTACGTGGGTATAAATTCTTTGGCAGAAATTGCCACAAGGGACGATAGGGTATGTGTTCTGAATATCCTTGGAAATGAAAGCAGGTCGGTTACGCCGGTAAGTCATGAATATTCTGGAGGCAATGTCGTATTTGGCACAAGTCCTGGAAGGTCTGGACAGTCCCTTCCCACAAAAATTGGCCCGATACCGGTCTATAACTCTGTTAAAGAGGGGATGGCTGCAGGCCACCGCTTCAATGCCGCAGTGGTATACCTCCCTCCAGCAGGTGTTAAGGATGGTGTGGCCGAGGTTACTAAACAGAATCCTGATCTTAAAAAGATCATTATCATAACAGAGAAGGTATCTGTTAAAGATTCCAGAACCATCAGGGCTATATGTCAGACAAACGGTATTGATGTATTCGGAGGTAACTGTCTCGGTGTGGGAGATGCCTGGAATGGCGTAAGGATTGGTGGGGCGCTTGGAGGAAGCAAACCACAGGAATCACTTACAAAGGGTTCAGTAGCGATATATTCCAATTCAGGAAACTTCACTACAACTATAGCAGTTTATCTTCTTACGAATGGATGGGGGACAACTACATCTATCTCAAGTGGAAAGGATGTCTATATTCACTTTGCAGCGAGAGAGTTCTTTAATGCCCTTGATAACGATGAAAGGAGTAAGAGCGCAGTAATATATATTGAACCGGGAGGATATTACGAATATGGCCTTGAGATTAATAAACCGACTGTTGTATGTGTAGTCGGACGATGGAAGGCAAGGCTTACAAAGGCATGTGGTCATGCCGGTTCACTTGCTGGTTCTGGGGACGACGCAGCGGCAAAAGAGCGATGGTTTATGGATTACTTCGATGTTGAGGGGATTTATTCACCGGAAAAGCCAATATTTTCAAAAAAGGGTGCTGTTGTAACCAATATATCCCATATACCAGAGGCCTTAACAAAGGTAATGGAACTCAATGGGATCGAACCTGACTTTGAACCTCAAGGGAATCTTTCGCTTAAATGCTGGTTTGGTAGCAATCAGGGTTTGAAATTATCTCCTGAACTTGACGTCACCGCTGTTGAAGCTGTGACACCTTACAACGAGCAGATCGAGGAGATAAGCAAACATGTGGGGGCTCAATTCCCTAGACAGCCCATGAGGGATACAAGCGGTGCATCGATGATGGACCCTTCGACTCAGGTAACAAGGGTCTACAATACCTCTATACTCGATGCGTCAAAGCGTTCATTAGAAGAGAACCTCGTCTTCTCGCTCATAAAGGAGTATCCTGACAGCAACGGCAGGGCAATTGCAAATATTGCTTTAAACTCTTTTGTAAACATGCATGGTGAAGCTGTCCTATTGGCTGCTGATGCGGCAAGAGAGGCAGAAAGCTCTCCAAATTCCGTTCTTTCTTCTGCCATTTCGATAATGGGAAAGGGAAAGGTCAGGGCATCTATTGAAGCCTCAAAGCTGCTTCTTGAACTATTTCAACATTCCGGGCTGGAAAAAGGTATGGGTAGTTTCAATTACAGCGATATATTGAAAGGTCTAGGAGATGAGCAGCGGACAAAGCTCAAGGCAGCTAAAGGGGACAATCTTGCAGCGATTATGCTTAATTCTCTTGAAAAGGTAGGCGGGGATTCAGTTTTTATAAAATTCTGTATGGATGCTACAGATAAAAGCCCGTCATCTGCTGCATTATTAGCTGCAATTTGGACGACCCTGGCTTGGAGTGCATTGATGAGAAAGAGGATATCCAGAAACACAATAATCAACCTTCCATGGTATTCGAGGATATTTTCAGCGTTTATTGCTTCCAGTGTGCCATCTGGATGCCATAAGAAGGATAGTTTCTTTTCTGTAAATAATAGTGAACTTATAGATGATTGGAGTTTTACGGAAACTGCTTTTCTGGCGCTTATTGGACACAGGCCCAATAAGGACGAACTCTTTGAGTTTTCAATGCTCCTTGGCCTTATAATATCAAACGGTCCGGGTACGATCTCGGCACAAGGTTGCAAGGGCGGTGTCAGTTCAGATGGTCCGGAAGATCCATTAAGGGTTCAGATAAACAAGGCATTTGTCGGTTTCCTGACGCATACAGGTTTTGCGCATGGTGGAAATGGTTATGAAGCTGTGGCATTTCTTATAGACCGTTTCAGGGATAAAGGCCTTGCGGACCCCTCAGATAAAGGACACGGTCAAGACCTGAGATCCATTGCAGACGAATATGCAAAATGGTATGGCGGGTATAAGGCAAAGGAGAAGGCTGCGGGTAATGTCGAATATAAGAAGATACCATGTGTCGGCCATCCTGTATTCAGGGGCAAACCTGAAAATTTCGATCCAAGAGAGAAGTTTGTGAGTTCTATCTGTGATGAGAAGGGTATATACAACATATTCCTCGATTTCTACCATAACCTTGTCAAGGCGCTATTTGATGCCAAGGTTAGCAGGGAGATCTTCTGTGTAAATGTCGATGCAGTAATAGCTGTGATACTCCTAAAGATGGTTTGGAAGCAGCTTGAAGAAGGCAAGTTCACGGATAAACAGATAGAGAGTGCGAGTTTTACTACTTTTCTTTTTGGCAGGATGATCGGCTGTGCGGCTGAAATCGATGATCACATAAACCGTGGTAGAGATATGGATACAAGGACACCAGCAAGCAAATGTGTCTTTGTGGGGTAAGTGGGGGACTGTCCCCGGTTTGCATGGTTTATATGGTTTGTTGGGTTTATGTGGTTGACAGTTTGCTATGGAGGTCAGGCAGTTACGAGTTACGAGTTTCGGGTTAAGAAAGAAAAAGAATATGTAGAGACAGAATGGAAATAAAACACGCAACCCGCAACTCGAAACACGCAACCCAAACAAGCAAACAGAGTGAACATGAATCCTCCAACCTCAGACCTCTAACAAAATCTGTCCCGATATCAAAATACTGAATTAGGAATAATTCCTAATAGCTTTTTAGGTTGTAGCTTTTTAGCTTATTAGGAAAAAACAGGAACGAGCCAACCCTAAGAAGCTACCCCCTAAAAAGCTAAAAAGCTAATTCCTGAATGACGATTAACGATACACGATTCACTAATAGGGTTTAGAATTTCAATAAGAAGCGGACCTACTGGTCCGTTTTTTTTATTTGACAAT
>JAUXIU010000222.1 GCA_030620895.1 Deltaproteobacteria bacterium | reverse complement strand
GGATTAAAGATTGGTGCAACAAAGGACTATGTTGTAGACCTTAAACTCGGGGAATATCTCTACAGTTGTCCCCTCAATCCAACACCAGCCTATCCCCTGGTAGTAGAGGATTAAAAAGGGGCGTGTCTATTAGTGTTCCTACTGCAGATGGTATATATGTTTGTCCTATACTGATCGATGAACCAAGGGCGAGGTTGGGTGACAGATTGGGAGAGGCCTCGGCCCTTCAGGCTAAAGAGCTTTTAATTCAAAACTTGAAGACGTATTTTTATCTTCTTATATAATGTGATATCATTTGAGTTATAGGATGGTGCTCCTATGTCAAAAAATATCTCCAAATTAGTTGTGCCCAATGATCCAGCCTATATAAAGGGGATAATATCTTACTGTAATGAGATATCCAGAGGTATCGGTTTCTCAGAGAAGGAGATTGAAGAGATAGGTATTGCGGTGAGGGAGGTATGTATAAATGTGATAACCCATGCCTTTGAACCGCAAGAAGATGAGTCCTTTGCCATAACCTTTGAGGTGTTGAGTTATGGTATAAGGATAGTTGTAGATGAGATGGGTCTTCCATTCTCACCCAGGTTGGTGGAAGAGGAAAAGGATGCTCCGGGGCTCCATGCTATAGAAAGTAATATGGATAATGTTCTATTCATAAACAGGGGTAAAGATGGCAAAGAACTGCAACTCTTTAAATATCTAAAGGGAAAGCATGTGGAAGAATTTTTTACAGAAGATGAGCTTAAACCATATAAATCTTGTGAAATACCTTCTGGAGATGCCAAATATACTATTCGGCTTATGAAACCAAAAGAGGCCATTGAGGTATCCAGGTGTGTATATCGAACCTATCGGTACACTTACCTGAATGAAGACCTCTATTTCCCCGAGAGGATAGATGCAATGAACAGGGATGGAAGTATGATTTCATCCGTGGCTTTAACCGATGAGGGTAAAATAATTGCTCACTTTGCTCTCCTGCCCAGGCCAAACGGGAGGGCGGCAGAGATAGGGGTTGCTGTAGTCATTCCAAGGTATAGGGGAAGGGGGTTGATGCAGTTACTTTTAAATCATCTCATAAGAGAGGCCAAGAAACGCGGTTTTATAGCCCTCTTTGGAAATGCATTTACAATGCACGTGCTCAGTCAGAGAACCAATCTTAAATTTGGTTTTAAAGAGACGGCTATTGAATTGGGCGCCTTCCCACCCATGTCTCTCAAACCCCTAACTGATAGGGGTTTTCAAGGGACGGGGCATGTAATCACCTTCTTTAAATACTTAAAAGCAGGAGAGGAATATAAGGTATTTTTGCCCCCTCAACACAAGGATATGCTTAAAGGTATATACAAGAATCTTGGGATCAAGAGATCGTATGGGGACCCTGGGGAGTCATGGGCCATACCATTCGCTGAAGAATCCACGATAAAGGTATCTATTAAATCCTATCATAAGACTGCAACTATAGAGATAATGAGTTATGGAAAAGATATTGAGAGGAGGATGATGGCAAAGCGTATTGAATTGACGAATAAAGAATTTAATGCTATATACCTTGACCTGAATCTTAACGATCCTCTAACAGCGATAACATGCAAGAAATTGGAAAACCATGGCTTCTTCTTTTCCGGCCTTTTACCTGATTATTCGAATGGAGATACCTTAAGACTTCAGTATTATAATACAGATGTTGACTATAATGAGATTGAGACCTCTTCTCCGTTTGCTATTGAGCTTATGGATTATATCAAGGTCCTTGATCCAAGATGGAGGGCACTCAATTTAGAAAGATGAATAACACAATTAAAAGCGGGATATAACATGTGCCCTTCCTGTCTTTAAGGTGCTGCATTTTTCTGTAATAGATAGATGTGAAGATACCCCGCCCACAGGGCGGGTATCTTGACAGCAAGGAAGTTTCCATTATC
>JAUXIU010000143.1 GCA_030620895.1 Deltaproteobacteria bacterium | reverse complement strand
GGCTTTCTTATTTAACTCCAGGAACGCTGGTGGTACCCTAGCGAGAACAGCATTTTCTATTGCTTCGTGAGTTACAATATTGGTTAGTTCTGTAATCATGCCGAGGGCTATGATATTGGCAACGATAGTCTTGCCTAATTCACCTCTTGCCGTTTCAATGATGGGGTAACTATAAACTGTAAAGTCTCCTTCAGGGATATTTTTTGCCTCATCAGAATCAACTAGCAGTACCCCGCCTTTCTTTATGTCCTTACTAAACTTTGTACATGCCTCCTGCGTAAGAGCCAGCATGGCATCCACCTTTGTCGCCTTTGGGTAATCTATAGGTTGTTTACTTATTATTACCTCTGACTTGCTGGCACCTCCCCTGGCTTCAGGTCCATAAGATTGGCTTTGAACGGCGTTCTTATTATCATATATAGCAGCCGCCTCAGCCATAATTATTCCGGATAGTATCATACCCTGTCCACCCGAACCACTGAATCTCAATTCAAATCTGTCTTCCATTTAAACCTCCACTTTTAATTCTCTACTACTTGCCCTTAGCATCTTGAATCAACTTATCATACTCTTCACAATACTCCGGCCTTTCAACACGATGGAGTATCCCCCTTAGTAGCTTACCCTCAACCTTTTCGGGTGGAAGCTTGTCAACCTGCTTCACAGAAACCGTGCCATTCTTCTCAAATTTCTCCATCATCTCTGTAGCACTCCTCAATTTGTTGAGTCTGCCATAGTAAGTTGGACATTGGTCTATTATCTCAACCACTGAGGTCCCTTTGTGCCTGATGGCCTCCAGGATGGTTTTTTCCAAGTCCTGGCAGTGATAGGACGTACCCCTGGCCACGAATGTAGCGCCAGCGGCCTTTGCCAGG
This sequence comes from Deltaproteobacteria bacterium, assembly GCA_030620895.1. Taxonomy (GTDB): domain Bacteria; phylum Desulfobacterota; class GWC2-55-46; order S146-70; family JAUXIU01; genus JAUXIU01. Next base: position 2,729 of record JAUXIU010000143.1, on the reverse strand, counting down.
TCACAACAGTCGAAGACCGGTTCTATATTCCCGAATCTGCTTGTGGTAGCAATAGCACCCTGTGGTGTTGTGGGGGAATACTGGCCACCCGTCATTCCGTAAATAAAGTTACTATATACCAGAATCGTCATGTCTATATTCCTTCGGCAGGTATGAATGAAATGATTTCCACCTATTGCAAGGGCATCCCCATCGCCACTAATAACTATTACCTTCAATTCCGGTTTTGCAAGTTTCACACCAGTTGCATATGCAAATGACCTTCCATGTAATGTATGAAGGGTATTGAAATCAACATAACCTGGCGTCCTGCTCGAACAACCGATTCCCGATACCATGCATATCTGGTCTTTTGTGAGTCCACTCGCATCTATAGCCCTTATAAGCGACTTTAATACAATACCGTGTCCACAGCCGGGACACCAGATATGCGGCAACTTCTTGGGCCTTAGATATCTATCATAATCAAAAGGGGCCCTCTCCTTCTTTGCCGCTGTTTGCACTGCCATTACAAACCTCCGTAAATAATTTGATGTGATATATTGCCCTCTGTTTTTTCAGTGGATACTACTTATATTTTTCAATTACTTCAATTATTTGCTGAGGATGGATTGGATCACCGTCAACTCGATTTATTCCCACAACCTCGCACTTCCCTCCAGCTACCCTCTCAACTTCAATTACGGCCTGCCCAAGATTCATCTCAGGAACGATAATTACCTTTACCTTCTCTGCCATTTCACTTACCGCTTCTTCAGGGAATGGCCAGATTGTAAGGGGTCTTAGGAGGCCTACCTTAATGTCCTTATCCCTCATTATATTAACTGCATATCTTGCGGACCTTGCTATAGAACCATATGCGAATATCCCTATTGTGGCATCATCCAGATCAATGGCTTCGTTCTTCCAGATTTGCTTCTTATTATTCTCTATCTTATCGATTATCCTTTTATTCTCTTTTTCTATAAGCTTGGGGTCATTGGTTGGAAAACCGTCCGGCTTGTGGTTTAACCCTGTTACATGGAAACGATAACCCTCACCGTATGCGGCTAGTGGTGCAATCTCATGGCTATCATCATAAGGGAGATACTCTTCGGGGGGGCATGTCGGTTTTATCCTGTTTACTATTTCAACCTCTCCCTCCTCAGGTATAACTATCGGTTCCCTCATATGCCCCACTATCTCATCATAAAGGAGGATAACAGGGGTTCGATATTTCTCGGAGAGATTAAACGACCTTACGGTCTCATAGAATATCTCCTGGACGGTGGAAGGCGTTAATACTACAGCAGGATGATCGCCATGGGCTCCCCATTTAGCCTGCATAATATCCGACTGACTAGGTCCTGTTGGAAACCCCGTTGATGGCCCACCCCTCATAACATTAACTATTACACACGGAACCTCTGTCATACAAGCAAAACCTATCCCTTCCTGCTTGAGTGAAAATCCGGGGCCACTTGTCGCGGTCAACGATTTGGATCCCGCCAGTGATGCCCCTATTATGGCAGAAATAGCACCAATCTCGTCTTCCATTTGAATAAATTTACCACCTGTCTTGGGAAGCCTTACAGAAAGACACTCACCAATCTCAGTCGATGGTGTTATAGGATAACCGGCAAAGAAATTGCATCCTGCATATAATGCCCCCTCAGCGCACGCCTCATTTCCCTGAAGAAGCCTCTTGGTCTTATCAGCCATTTAAAAGCCTCCAATAAATTTTCTGAATTTTATCCCGATACATCGTAATTGTTGATTCCGACTTTATACGAAGAACACTCTTCATTCTAAAACACCTGTATTGCAAAATCAGGGCATCTCAGATCACAGAGTTGACATTTAGTACACGCCTCCAGGTTCTTTACTGCTACAACACTACCATTCATTGCCAAAACATTTGTTGGACAAAAATCAACGCATATTGAACAGCCCTTACACAGTGACTCGTTTATAACAATATTTGCCGGTTTTTTTGCCGGTTCAGCCATCTTGCCTCCTTCTGCATATATAAATAGACCCTCTTTCTTGTTTTAGCTGAATCAAAAACCTGCATTAAAATAATGTCCATAAAGTGAACATTTCAGAATTTTTGAGGACATTCTTGGCAAAGTGAGCGTCCCTAAAAGGGCTTAATCGGTGTAATCATTTTATTTAGAGAATGTATGGGCATTATTTCAATTTTTAACCTAATAAATACGAGTATGTTGCAAAAAATCCCAATTGCCCTTCATAAAAAATCAAGTCTGCAATGCCTCTTTTACTGTCCTGCCAATGTCCGCTGGGTTATCTGTGACCTTTATATCAGCGGCCTTCATCGCCTCAATCTTCTCAATTGCGGTACCCTTACCCCCTGATATTATCGCACCTGCGTGACCCATTCTCTTTCCTTTGGGGGCAGTCACCCCGGCTATATAACCAATCACAGGTTTTTTTATATTCCTCTTTACAAAATCAGCAGCCTCTTCCTCTGCTGTACCTCCTATCTCACCGATCATGACAACTGAAATTGTTTCAGGATCATTCTCAAATGCCTCTAACACATCTATAAAATTTGTGCCGTTTATTGGATCACCACCTATACCCACGCATGTAGACTGCCCTATGCCAAGACGCGTAAGTTGATCCACCGCTTCATATGTGAGTGTCCCGCTCCTTGATACAACACCTATATTGCCCTTCATATGTATATGTCCCGGCATTATACCTATCTTGCACTCCTCTGGAGTTAT
>JAUXIU010000189.1 GCA_030620895.1 Deltaproteobacteria bacterium | reverse complement strand
GGCTCCTCTTGTAAAGGTATAAGTGACGGATTGTGAGGGTTAGCACTCTATAAAGGTTCATATATTTCGTAATGCGTCGTGCGTGATTTGTGGTTCGTGCTTCGATTTACGATTCACGATACACGATTAACGAATTATGAATTTCGAAAATCTTCATTCTTCAATTGGTTAAGTCATTAGGTTACGGTTAAGATATAAGTTTTGTCAATTTAAGTTACAAGAACAGAGAAGCAGGAGTTAGGAATGAGGAATAAAATCCCTTATTCATACTTCATTATTCATGATTCATAATTCATGTTTCTAATATTCATAATTCATTCTTTTCAATTGTCATTCCTTACATATTCCCCACGTGCTATCTTTAAGAAGAGTTCTTCAAGGTCTTTACCTTTAAAGGCCGAGAGGACATTTTCAAGTTTGCCATCTGCAATTATCTTGCCCTTGTCTAGAAATATCAGCCTGTCGCTCATCTCCTCCATCTCCTTCATATTGTGTGATGTGTAGATGATGGTAATGGACTTTTCGTCCCTTATCCTCTTTAAGAGTCTCCTTGTCTTGTCGGCCATGTCGGGATCCAGGCTGGCTGTTGGCTCGTCGAGAAAAAGAATCTCGGGCTCATTCAACAGGGCCTTTGCAAGACATAGCCTTGTTATCTTCCCTGAGGAGAGCTTCCTTACGGTATGGTCTTTAATATCTTCTATCTCAAATATCCGCAAAAGCTCCAGTATCCTCTCCTTTGGCTTCCTTATCTCATATAATCGTGAGAAGACAAGGAGATTCTCCATCACTGTAAGGGAGTAAGGCATGGAAATGTAGGCAGATGAAAAGTTAACCCTCTTTAGAATCTTTTCACGGCTGGTCTTGAGGTCGAGGTCAAAGAGCCTTATATCCCCTGATGTAGGGGTCGTAAGGCCAAGGAGTATCTGTAGTGTCGTTGTCTTCCCGGCACCGTTCGGCCCAAGAATACCGAGTATCTCGCCTTTATATACTTCAAAGGAGATACCATCAACGGCTCGTATGCCATTAAAGTCCTTTGTAAGGTTATTTACCTCTACAACAGGTTGCATATTATCCTCGAACGTATTCGAAACCTTCAGGCGAGTTACGGGTTACGAGTTGCGTGTTGCATGTTTACTGACTCAATCTTCATTCGTCGCCGCTTCTCCGTCTCACCGTTTCGCCATTTCACCCACTCGCCCATTCACCGTTTCCCGCCACTCCGTTGTCCCCTCTTCCTGCTTCACTCACAACTCCTATCTACTAGCTACTGTTTTATTATCTATCTGGTATGATAGAGAGGAATTTACGCAAGAAGAAAGGTAATTTAAGGATATCTTCGCTTCATTCTGATTGACACACTACTCCCGTGTGCCTCCAGACCCTCTATCCCGGCAAATCGTATAACGGCATCCCCAAGCCTCTTAAGACCCTTATGTGAGAAAGAGAGCATGCTTGACCTCTTTATAAAGTCTTCCACACCAAGGGGTGAAGAAAATCTTGCCGTGCCGCCTGTGGGCAGTGTGTGGTTGGGCCCAGCCAAATAGTCCCCCAACGCCTCAGGTGTATTGGGTCCCAGAAAGATCGCACCGGCATTTTTCACATTTTTTGCAACCTCAAAGGGTCTCTTTACAAACAACTCCAGGTGCTCCGGCGCTATCCTGTTCGCTATATCCATCGCCTCATTTAAACCCCTTGTTACTATAATGAGACCATATTTATTGATTGAAGCCCTGGCGATATCTTTTCTCTTTAGATCCTTGAGCTGCCTCAATACCTCTCTGGAAACATCTTCTGCCACCTTCTGTGATGTTGTCAGGAGTATGGAAGAAGCGAGTTCGTCATGTTCCGCCTGAGAGAGTAAGTCTGCCGCCATCCATGCAGGGTCTCCTGTACCGTCGTTTAAGATCAATATCTCGCTCGGTCCTGCGATCATATCGATATCAACGCTGCCAAAGACGAGCCTCTTCGCCGTTGCAACATAGATATTGCCTGGACCAACTATCTTGTCGACCTTCGGGATCGTCTCCGTGCCGTATGCAAGCGCTGCAATCGCCTGGGCACCCCCAACCTGGAATATCTTATCAACCCCTGCGATAGACGCAGCTGCCAAAACATAAAGGTTTATACCGTTCTTGCCAGGCGGTGTAACCATCATAACCTCTTTGACCCCTGCGACCTTTGCTGGGATGGTATTCATTAAAACCGTCGATGGATAGACCGCCTTTCCACCAGGGACATATATACCCACCCTTTCAAGCGGTGTAACCCTCTGCCCCAGAATTGAACCGTCCTTCTCTTTCACAGACCATGACCCAGGGAGTTGCCTCTTGTGAAACTTCTGAATCCTTCTTGCCGCAAGTTTTAATATCTTTATGTCATTTTTAGGTATTGCATCTAATGCCCTATCGATCTTCTGTCCCTTCACTCTCAACCCTTTGCCATCCTTTATTCTGACCCCGTCAAACCTGCTGGTATACTTAACAAGCGCCCTGTCTCCCCTTTTTCGCACATCATCCATGATGGCTTTGACGGTTGCTTCTACCTTTGAGGTATCTGCACCACCCCTTTTCATGACCATATCAAGCACCCTGGAAAAAGACCTGTCTTTTGTATTTAATATTCGCATCTTTAGACCTCAAAAATAAGACATGAACTATTCTACAAGAATAATCATTATTGGTTCAAGGTTAATTTAAGTTACAGGAATTAGTTAATCGTGTATCGTGGTTCGTGGTTCGAGTTACGATTCACGATACACGAATCACGAACGACGGTTTTTTATTCATAATTCCT
>JAUXIU010000044.1 GCA_030620895.1 Deltaproteobacteria bacterium | reverse complement strand
CCCCCCTTTCTGCAATAATAGATATTCCTCTCTGATTTTCAATTATTATTCGTCAATATCGTATTGCGTATTGCGTAGTGTGTATTGCGTATTATAGATTCGTAATTCTTAATTAATAATTCAGTATTCATGCAATAGAAGAGATGGAGATTTGCAATTGAAAGTTGAATATTTTCCTAATTCATAATTCGTAATTCATTATTCCTAATTCATTCTTTTCATTCTTCATTCCATTGCCCACTTCTCTTTTAACCATTAACAGCCGCATCAGGTATGCTTGATATTACATCATCTGTATCTATGATTTTCTCAATTAGTTTATCGTATGGCTGATCTAGCCCTATACTGTCCTCCAGAGTAAATTGTCCGTTTTTTATTCTTCTGAGAGCTACAAGATGTGCACCACAGCCAAGCCTCATCCCTATATCGTGACCCAACGACCTTATGTATGTGCCTTTAGAACATGATATTCTCAAAACAAGATATGGAAGATTGACCTCTTCGATATCGATACTGTAGATCTCAATCTCCCTGGGTTTCCTTTCTATATAAATACCTTTCCTTGCAAGCTTATATAGCGGGGTTCCATTTACCTTTATAGCAGAAAACATTGGTGGAATCTGCTCCATCTTCCCCTTAAAATGTTGAAGTGTCCTTCTTACATCCTCTTCACAGATGGAACTCGTATCTGTTTCATCTATAACCCTGCCAGTTGCATCGTAACTATCTGTCTCAACACCGAATCTAATCTTTGCAACATACTCTTTTTTCACATTATCAAGGAACCTGGCAATCTTTGTTGCCCTACCAATACATAGAGGCAGAACGCCTGTAGCCATCGGGTCCAATGTGCCTAAATGTCCAACCTTTCTGACATTTATAGCCTTCCTCACCTTGAGTACAACGTCGTGGGAGGTAAGCCCCTTTGGTTTATCTATTACAAGTATGCCGGCAAGATCCAAAAATTCCCTCCTGACAGATCAATGATCAACCTATTCCTGTTGATTAACAGGATGTACGCCGTAAGCCCCGCCTTGTGGGCGGGGTATCTTGCCTAAAATGAGCTTCCTCATATATAAAGTTCAACAATTTCATTATATTGGCTCAATTCGCTAATCTTTTGCTTCTTATAGAGCCCTCTATCGCTCCAATAACCTGCTCTTTTACTAACTCGAGGCTGCCTCTAATATTACAGCCTGAGGCGTTTACATGGCCACCCCCTCCAAAACTACTAGCCACATCGGCCACATTTATATTACCTTTTGACCTGAAACTCACCTTATATTTCCCGGCATCTGTCTCCTTGAATAAAAGTGCCACCTCCACACCCTCTATTGCACGCGCGTAGTTAACAAATCCTTCGACAAGATCATCTTTTGCTTGGAATCTATTTAATAAATTCCGCGTAATAACCATAGATGCAATCTTTCCCCCATCAGCGAGTTCCAGTGTTTCAAGCACATGGATTAATAACTTTATCCTCTTAAGCGGATAGCTCTCATATACGTGCTGAGATATCTCCCATGGATCCGCTCCCAGGGCTACAAGTTCCCCCGCTTTTCTAAAGGCTTCAGGTGTGGAGGCACTATACTTGAAAGAACCAGTGTCAGTATGTATGGCAACATAAAGGTTTACAGCAATGTCTCTTGTTATCTTAATGGAAGCTGCATTCAGCAGATCATAAATCAGCTCACCAGCTGCACATGCATTCGGTTCTATTATATTAATATCCCCAAAATGGTCATTCGTGGTATGATGGTCTATATTTATAATTATGCCCCTATTAACAATTTTTTCAAATCCCTTGCCAAGCCTTTCCATCTTGCCGCAATCAACTGCAAATACAGCATCATACCAATCGTCGCTTTCAACCTTGTTTGTAACCAAATCAACCCCTGGAAGAAAACTGTATACGGCTGGAACTTGATCCTCAAGATATGGTGTCACATCCTTTCCAAGCTCCTTAAGTGCAAGTGCAAGACCTATAGTAGAACCCACAGCATCTCCCTCGGGATTAACATGTGATACTATAAGGAATTTATTGCCTTTGTTTATCTCTTCTAAAACCTTGTCAAACCGCTTATCCATAAATGGAACTCCTAAAAACTGATTACACCGATTTTTAAAAGATTACACAGATTATTAACCGCTCAATTTCTCAATGTTTTTAATCGGTGTAATCTGATTTGTAATCTGTGTAATCATTGTTTTTATGCATTTTTCTGTAAAAACAATAATCATTTCTGCCTGGTCTCTTCAATCAACCGCTCTATACGGTTGCCATAATCCAGTGAGTCGTCAAATTTAAAAAGTATTTTTGGTATATACTTAAGCCTGACCCTCTTGCCCAGCATCCTCTTTATGTAACTACTAGCACTCTGCAAACCTTCTATGGCTGCCTTCCTATCTTCATCACTGCCATGCATACTGAAATAAATCTTTGCCTGTCTAAGATCGACACTCATCGAGACACTCGTAATTGTCACAAAACCAACCCTCGGGTCCTTAATCTCATATAGGAGCATCGTGGCTATTTCTTTTCTGACGAGATCCCCTACCCTGTCTGACCGTTTATAAGAAGTCATAACCTATTAAGTCGTCTCTATTAAATCATTAGATTAGGGTTAGGATGCCAGTTTGGTCAATTTAAGTTACAGGAATCAGCTGATCAGCTTTTTAGCTTCTTAGCTTATTAGGTTTTTAGGGAGTAGCTTCTTAGGGTTGGCTCGTTCCTGTATTTTCCTAATAAGCTAAAAAGCTACAACCTAAAAAGCTATAAAATATTATTCCCGATTCCTAATTCATGGTTTCTATGATCCCTGATTCATTCTTAGAAGTTGGCAATTTCGATTCTATGGTTTACAACTTCAGCAACATTCAGGGATTCTATAAAATTCAATATCTTGTCGAGAACTGAATTCACATAAGCGTTCTCATTGCCTATAGTACATACACCTATTTGGGACCTCTGCCACAGATCATGATCACCAATCTCTGCAACAGAAACGTTGAAACGATTTTTTGCCCTTTCCAGTATGGTCTTCAAGACCTTCCTCTTACCCTTTAGGGAATTACTATGGTGGATAAAGAGGTCTATATGGCAAATACCTATTACCATTTAGCAGCTTGGAATTCCTGTTAGTAGATGTCTGAAAACTGCAAATTATCTTTCACTAGCTTATAATTTTGCAGCAGTCTCTTCCAGGATATAGGCTTCTACCACATCGCCTACCTTGATATCATTATAACCCTCTATTGAAATACCGCATTCAAAGCCGGAAGCCACTTCTTTTACATCATCATTAAATCTTTTAAGAGAAGAAAACTTACCTTCATATACAACCACTCCATCCCTGATAAGACGTAGTCTTGCTCCCCTCTGAATCTTACCATCCACAACATAAGATCCTGCTATTTTGCCAACCTTGGATACTTTGAATATCTGCCTCACCTCCGCTCTACCCAGGACCTTCTCACTCACTATAGGAGCCAACATACCTTCCATTGCCTTCTTTATATCATCTGCCACATCGTAAATGACATTATAGAAGCGAATATCCACCCCCTCCTTTGTAGCCAGTGCCTGAACCTTTGGTTCTGGCCTTACGTTAAAAGCTATAATTATGGCATTTGAAGCCGAAGCTAATATTATATCACCTTCGGTAATCCCACCCACAGCACTATGGGTTATGTTTAACTTTACTGTATCGGTTGAAAGTTTTTCCAGGATATCCTTTATAGCCTCAATAGATCCCTGCACATCGCCCTTTACTACAATTCCGAGTTCCTTTATTTCCCCTTCCGTAATTTTGTTATATAGATCTTCCAGGCTTACCTTTGCCGTCTGGCCAATTTCACTCATCTTCATGCCCTTGGCCCTTATACTGGCTATCTGTTTGGTGGTCGCCTCATCCTTTACAACTATAAACGTATCACCAGCCATAGGCACACCAGACAGACCTAATATCTCAACCGGTATAGATGGTCCTGCCTTATCTGTTCTTTCACCCCAATCGTTCATCATCGCCCTGACCCTTCCCCAATAGACCCCTGAGATAATAGCATCACCGACATTGACAGAACCGTCATGAACAAGGATAGTTGCGACCGGTCCTCTGCCTTTATCGAGTCTTGCCTCTACAATCACGCCCCTGCCTAGTCTTGAAGGATTGGCCTTCAATTCAAGCATCTCTGCCTGTAGCAACACAAGCTCCAGAAGTCCCTTAATGTTTGTACCCTTTTTGGCAGATATCTCCACAAATATGGTATCACCACCCCATTCCTCGGGGACAAGGCCATACTGTGTAAGTCCTTGTTGAACCTTCTTGACATCAGCATTCGGAAGGTCAATCTTATTTATAGCCACAATAATAGGAACTTTAGCCGCCTTTGCGTGGTTTATGGCCTCTACAGTTTGAGGCATAACACCATCATCAGCAGCTACTACAAGTATAACTATATCGGTAACCTTGGCACCTCTTGCCCGCATCGCCGTAAAAGCCTCATGGCCTGGTGTATCCAGAAAGGTGATGTCACCCTTTTTGAGGTGAACATGATAAGCACCTATATGTTGAGTTATTCCTCCAAACTCACTATCAGCCACATTCGTTTCCCTTAAAGCATCTAGCAATGATGTCTTGCCATGATCAACATGTCCCATCACAGTCACTACAGGAGGTCTTGGAGTAAGTTCTCCTTTTTCTTCCTCCATCTCCTCTGCTAGGAACATCTCTTCTTGCGGTGATACACCTTCAACACTATATTCAAAATCTTGGGCAACCAGTGTCGCTGCATCTATATCTATTAACTGATTGATAGTTGCCATTATATCTAGAGACATAAGTTTCTTTATTATATCCCCTGCCTTCACCCCAAGCCTTTGAGAAAGATCGCTTACACTTATTGCATCTGCTATCCTGATAACCCTTTTTGCCGTCTTTGTAACAGTAATCTCCGTTTTCATTAACTCCCTGGTTGATGGGAAAGGCTTTTGCTTCCTGCGACGAGCTTCCCTATCTCCGTAAAGCTGCTCCTTATAAAAAACAGCCTTCCTACGAGAAGGCCTATGCATTGTAGGCTTTTCAGGAGCAAATATAGTAACCTTCTTTGTTGATTTAGGGATTGCCTTTCCCTTCTTCTTTCTTTTGATTGTAGGAGGGGCAATCCCTTCAACAATCTTTACCTTTTTTTCGGCCTTCTTTCCGGGCGCTTCTTCCTTTTTCTCGAGCTTTACCTTGGCCCCTACAGCTTCTTTCTTTGCCTTCTTTTCCTCTTCTATTTCGGCCTTTTCAGGGACAGCCTTTTCTTCTGTTTTTACTCGAGTTTCTGCAGCCTTAGAAGCAACCACTACAGACCTTCTCCGTATAACAGTGGGCCTGACCCTCTTCTCTTCTATGGCTTTGTCTGATGAGGGTTCTTCTTTTTCCTTCTTATCTGTCATATCGTCTTTACAAACCTCGAATATCCGTAAAATTAACCAGCTATTACCTTTTCAATCCACTTCCAGAGTTCTTCGATTTCAGGAAGCTTAAGATCCCTTCTGAAGACCTTTACGAAATAGCTCCTGCCCTTGCGATAAGCTGCATTGAGACAGTTCTTGTTAGGACAGAGATAACCGCTCCTACCGCCCATGTTTCCACTATTATCGATAACAAAGGAGCCATTTGCACCAATAACTAGTTTCACCAACATCTTCTTATCATATGACTTTCTACAGCCGATGCATGTTCGTTCTGGCACGGTGTTTATAAATATTGGAGAACAGCCCCTATTCTGATTTTGCAATGCGCAAAGCGTGTTTTTGAGTCAGGGGTAGTCCCCTAAACTGTATCAGTTAGCCTTGGAGATCTTCTCCTTGGAAATCTTTATTAATCCAGCGGCCTTCTTTTTTCCAATACCCTCCAAGCTGGACAATTCTTCAAGCGACGCATTCGATAGCGCTGATATATTTCCATATCCGCTCTTCTTAAGCAACTCGCTAGTCTTCGGACCTATCCCTGGAAGCGTTTCTATACCTTCGTCGATTTCAGCTTCTCTCGCTTCGGCAGCTTCAACCTCCCTTTTCAATGCCTCTTCAGGTGATAACGCTTCCGCCTTTGCCTCAGCATCAGTAGAAATGTCTATTTTCCAACCAACCAACCTGGCTGCAAGCCGTACATTCTGGCCCCTCCTTCCAATAGCCAGCGATAGTTGGTCATCTGGTACAATTACCTCCATAGAATGCTCTTCATCATCTACTATAACCTTGGATATCTGTGCGGGAGAAAGGGCATTCTTTGCAAATAATGCTGATTCTTCTGACCACGGCACAATATCAATCTTTTCACCTTTCAACTCTTGTACAACCATCTGTACCCTTGAACCCTTTACTCCCACACAGGCACCAACCGGATCTACAGCAGAGTCATGGGATTCTACAGCTATCTTTGCCCTATCACCTGGCTCCCTTGCGGCATCCTTAACTTCCACTATCCCTTCATATATCTCCGGGACCTCTGCCTCAAAAAGCTTTACTATAAAGTCAGGATGTGTTCTACTCAGTATGATCTGAGGTCCCTTTGATTCCTTCTTAACATCTAAGATAATTCCCCTTATTCGCTCACCCTGACGATAACCTTCTCGACGAACCTGTTCCTTCTTTGGCAACAGTGCTTCCGTCCTTCCAAGGTCGACTATAATATCGCCCCTTTCAAATCTCTGCACCATGCCTGTAACAATATCACCTATCTTTTCACTGTACTCGTCATATATAAGGTCTCTCTCTGCCTCCCTGACCTTCTGTATTATAATCTGCCTGACCGTTTGGGCATCTATCCTTCCAAACTCTCTGGTATCTAGTTTTATACCCAGACTATCCCCTACTATAACCTCAGGGTCTAGTTTTATTGCCTCCTCGAGCGATATCTCTGTATCTTCTTTAGTTGCCTTATCTACAACTGTCTTAAACTGAAAGAGCTCAACTTCTCCTAGCTCCTCGTTGTAATGGCTCTCAATGTTCTTATCTAGCCCAAATCTCTTTTCAGCAGCTCTTATCATTGCAGATTCAAGGACCTTTATCAGGACTTCCCTATTAAGCCCCTTATCCTTACCTACTTGCTCTATGACGCTTGATAAATTCAAACCCATGACCTTCTCCATCAGATTGTTTTTTTAAAGTCTATAATTCGACTTCAAGTCTGGTTTTCTGTATATTTGATAAATCTATCTCCCAATTACACCCATCTGTGTCTGTTAATAAAACCTTACCATTCTTTATACCTCTTAGCTTGGCATAAATATTTCTCCTGCCTTTAACAGCCTCTTTCGTCTTTACACGCACCATCTTACCTGCATAGTTACGAAAGTCTTTTTCCTGCGTCAAGGGTCTATTTAGGCCTGGAGATGATACCTCAAGATTATAAGGTATATGAATAATATCCTTTACGTCTAAGATGGTCCCTAGTTCTCGGCTAACTTTCTTGCAGTCTTCTAAATTAATACCGTCTTGTTTATCTATGTATATCCGTAAAACCCAACCACCTTGCTCTCTTTGAAACTCTACATCGACCAGCTCCACCCCCCCATTTAGGACAAGAGGTTTCGCTATGTTCTTTATCTCGCTTATTACATCTACTAGCTTCAAAAGAGCTGAACATCGGGGACTGTCCCACGCAGTTTGAGGATTGAGGAAAGAGGCTTGAGGCAAAAACCTCCAACCTCAGACCTCTAACAAAATCCGTCGGGGTACCCACGTAAGTGGGTCGGGGACTGTCCTCTAAATTGATTTACCAAATAAAAAAGCGGGCTTATGCCCACATTTGATATAAATTACCATATTAATACTTGGGTTGCAAGTTTAAATTTCCTACTGCACACCAT
>JAUXIU010000205.1 GCA_030620895.1 Deltaproteobacteria bacterium | reverse complement strand
AGGCCAATGCTCCCATAGAGTTTGAGGAGACCGCCCTCCAGGATGATGGATTACATACATACATTTCCATTAAATTCCCTCTCCTGGATGCAGCCGGCAAGCCCTATGCCGTATGTGGCATCTCTACGGATATCACCGAGCGTAAGCGATCTGAAGAGAAAACATTACATATGGCCTACCATGATACACTGACCGGCCTTCCCAACCGCTCTCTTTTAATCGACCGTCTTAACCAAACACTTGCCATGAGACAAAGGCAAAAAAAACTTGCTGCTGTCCTTTTCCTTGACCTCGACCGTTTTAAACTTATTAATGATACCCTCGGACATGTTAGGGGAGACGAGGTGCTTAAGGCTGTGGCTGCAAGGCTCAAAAAGCATATGCGTAAAGCCGATACCCTGGCACGCCAAGGAGGGGACGAGTTTACAATACTTGCTCAGGACTTAAACAGGGTAGAGGACATAACAAAGGTTGTTGAAAGTGTCTTTTCAGCCTTCAAAGACCCCTTCGTCGTTGAAGAAAAAAAATTTTCTATCACAGTTAGCGTGGGTATCAGTATCTATCCCAATGACGGGGAGGATGCAGATACGCTTCTTAAAAACGCTGACATCGCTATGTACACGGCAAAGGACGAGGGCAGAAACAACTACCAACTTTACAACACCAGTATGAACGAAAATATTGCCAGGAGGCTTGTACTTGAAAACAAGCTCCGTAAGGCGATTGAGAATGAAGAGTTCTTGCTCCACTACCAGCCGCAGGTTAATAGTACCACAGGCGAGGTCATCGGTATTGAAGCCCTTATACGCTGGCAGGAGCCAGAAGAGGGGCTCATCCCTCCTGGGGAGTTTATACCACTTGCCGAGGATACCGGGCTCATTGTACCCATCGGAGAATGGGTATTGCGTACGGCCTGCACACAGAACAAGATGTGGCAGGACAAAGGCCTTAAACACATGACCATGGCAGTGAATATCTCAATGCGTCAGTTTAAACAAAAAGACTTCGTTGATATTGTAGAGAGGATATTGAAAGAGACCAATCTCAACCCGAAGCACCTGGAGCTTGAACTCACTGAGAGTATCGTCATGGAGGACGCAGAATCCACCATAGAGATACTGCATGCATTAAAGGCCATGGATATAAGGCTCTCGATAGATGACTTCGGCACAGGCTACTCTTCCCTCGCATATCTTAAACGAATGCCCATCGACATGTTGAAGATAGCCCAGTCCTTTGTGAGGGATATTACGGTAGATCCTAATGATGCTGCCCTTGCCAGAGCTACCATCCAGGTGGCCCAGAGCCTGAAATTGGAGGTTATTGCTGAGGGGGTAGAGACAATAGAGCAGTTTAAGCTGCTGAATGATCTCCAATGCAAGAAAATTCAGGGTTATTTATTCTCAAGGCCGCTACCCCCTCATGAGATTAAGGGGTTTTTGAAAAAAGAATGGCGGTTTGTTGTAGAAGGGGTGGATTCAGAGGGGCAGAGGGAATCGAGTGCTTCAAATTGATTTTTAAAAAAAAATATCAAAAGGTCAGGGGTTCGATCCCCCTCAGCTCTACCAAATTAATCAAGGACTTAGACTATTAAATTCATATCTTTTTTTATGAATTGTGAAGTAATTGTACAGTTCGATTTTTTTCCACTCTTGATCTAAGGAGGTCTTCCTGTACTAAACAGCCTTAAGAACTACCGCAGAACACAATATTTCAAACGTTAATCAGTACATTCTATTGTTGACTGTAACCGCGACGAAGATAAAATTGACAACAAAGGATAGAATGGATATCATGGCTTTAAAACAGTTTATAAAAGGAGCATAATGAAAAACAGGGTACAGATAGATGTCCCCCACGAAAAGATAGCCGAGTTCTGCCGGATAAACCATATACGGAAGCTTTCATTTTTCGGCTCAGTCCTAAGTAGCAACTTTAGCTCTAGTAGCGACGTGGACGTGCTTATCGAGTTCGAGCCCGGACATGTACCGGGTTTTATTACACTCTCCGGCATGGAAATCGAGTTGAGCGAGATAATCGGACGCAAGGTGGATTTGAGGACACCGGAGGATTTGAGCAGATACTTCCGCAAGGAAGTTGTTGAGTCTGCAGATGTGCAGTATGCCAGATAAAGAAGACGTGATTCGCCTTAAGCATATGCTCGACGCCGCTCGGGATGTAATATCCTTTACTCAAAACAAGACCAGAAGCTCACTTGATACCGACAAGATGCTAGGGTTTTCTCTTGTAAGATGCATCGAGATTATCGGTGAAGCGGCTTCCAAAATAACAAAGCAAAGTTATGACGAGTTCCCGCAGATTCCCTGGAAGAAGATCATAAATATGAGAAACCGCATAATTCACGCCTATTACGATATCAACCTGGACGTTGTATGGAGCACTATCACTGAAGACCTGCCGCCTCTTATTGTCGAGCTTGAGAAGATTATTTCTCCAGAGGAAGAATCAAAAAGGTGATAGGTAATAATAGGGTGATTAAAGGGACGCAACCCTT
>JAUXIU010000150.1 GCA_030620895.1 Deltaproteobacteria bacterium | reverse complement strand
TTCTGGCAGGCTTTTGCCATGCTGAACAAGATAAAGTGCCACCTAAATATTCCTCCATCTAAAATCCGTACTGATTGGGGGGGACAGCCCCCAATTTACAAGAACACGCTTTGCGCAAAGCGCTCTGCGCATGGCAAGATCTGAACTGGGACAGTCCCCTACTTGTTTACCTCAAACCAGAAGAATGCTATCCTTCAGGATATCTATTCTCTTTCTGCCCTTCAGAAGCACTACAGTTGGGTCAAAGACGACAAAATCCTGATGGAATGGCGCCTTCACGTTGCCGCCAAAAGTAGAGTTATCTCCAAGCGCA
This sequence comes from Deltaproteobacteria bacterium, assembly GCA_030620895.1. GTDB lineage: Bacteria > Desulfobacterota > GWC2-55-46 > S146-70 > JAUXIU01 > JAUXIU01. Next base: position 3,199 of record JAUXIU010000150.1, on the reverse strand, counting down.
ACATGAATGGTACCGAGTATCTTCTCTGATTCAAGTATATTATCTGGTCTCTTGGCCCTGTCATTCGTCCCTATCCCGAGTTCAGCTATGTTCCTGAACTTTATATTACCTTTTAATACCCTTCTCAGTAGAGATGCATAAGGTTCTTTGCCCAGAACCCTTACAGCAAGCCCGTTTCTAATAATAAGAGTAATTGGTGCACTCAGTTTTCTTGTCGGCGCCCATTCCAGAACAAGTCTCCCCTCTGCCTTGCCCTCAAGTGGTGCAAAAAAAACCTCACCTGCTGGAAGATTGCTAAAGACCCCTGGTTTTACAAGTGAACCAGTATCTGCCAAAATTGGTCTCCCTTTCATCTTAATCTTTAGATTGGTACCATTTGGCGCATTTACCAGGAGCTCATTGCCATCACCTAGTACCTCTGCTAGTGTCTCGGTCCTCCTGGCAAGTTGTTCCCAGTTTACTCTCATTGGTCCAAAGAACATCGTCTTGTCAAATAACGGCATACTTGCATATCTTACACCACATACACTGCAAAGGAACTCTCTGAACATCGTATGGGTAGTAGAAAAATTAGAGAGGGCTATTACAACATTCACTCTTGCTTCGTTCTTATGTTCCTTTATTATTCCTTCAACCCTTTTAGAAAGGTTAGTTGTGAGCTTTTTTTCTAGTATCCGCCTTAAAAGACCCTCTTTCTCTAATCTGCTAATAACTTCTTTTCCAAACGCAGCGCTCCATACTTTTCGCGGCGGCTCGGCGCCATGTTCCTTAAGAGATGAGTAGGTTAGGAATATCGTGTCACAGAATTCTTTTCCTATCTCTGCCACTTTTTCCGCAAGAGAGACAAGTTCTTTCCTTCGCTTCTTATCTTGATCAGGCACATCTTCATCTGGCCCAATGGTGTCGGTAAAGACCAGAACCTTCTCGTTTTTTTTTATGCCCAAATTGGTAACATAAAGCCCAGCGATAGCTTTTGTCAGTTCTTCTCGCATTCTGCTATTTTCCTTAAAAGAGTGATATTTTCTGTATGGCCTGTCATTCTGGCATAGACCTCACCTTTTATAGGTTTACCCAAAAGATAGAGGTCACCCAGTGTATCAAGCACCTTGTGGCGAGCAAACTCATCAGCAAACCTTAGTGAAGTATTAATTACCCTTTCATCGTCTACCAGTATAAGGTTACTAAGCCTCCCTCCTTTTGCCAGACCCATCGCTTCCAGCTTTCCATAGTCCTTTACAAAGCCGTAAGTCCTCGCAGGGGCAATTTCCTCTTTGAAAATCTCTGTACTGTCAAAAACGAATCTTATTTCCTGTTTGCCGATTGGAGGAGGACAATCCATAGAGTATTGAATTATAAGATTATCGGAATGTCCAATAGAGATGTGCCTTCCATTAACATCTCCTATCAAATAAAAATTATCTATTGTTATCTCCTCTATTAATCCATCTTGTTCCTCAACGCCGGCATCTTCTATCATCTGACAAAAGCGAGTGGCTGAACCATCGAATATCGGTATCTCGCTGCCGGTCTTGATTAAGAGATTTGTTATTTTATATATATGCAAGACTGCCATCAGATGTTCTATAGTCATGATAGAGGTGTGACCTGACTTGATAGTAGTGGAATAATCTGTGGAACACACATAATCGAGATGTGCAGGCACCATCTCCTCTGAAGATAGTTCTGTGAAGATGATTCCGCTATCAGGTGGTAGTGGAGAGAGTATAAGGCCAGTTTGCATGCCAGAGTGAAGTCCCTGGCCACCCAACACGATACTTTTTTTGATGGTTCTTTGTGGAATGCTTGATCCAGGGACATCTCTTCTTCCCTTCCTATCAACCATGCCAGATTTAGTACCACCGATATTTTTACTCTTTTTCTTTAGTGGCATTTTTTTGTGTTCGCTTTTATAAATATCATCTTCTTGTAATGCCCTTCTTGTAGTTAGAAGTACACCTTCAAGTGAAAGAGGTTTCTCTATATAGTCGTATGCACCAAGTTTGGTGGCCTTTACTGCCGTTTCGATATTTCCATGCCCTGAAATTATTACAACCTGAACATCAGGCCACTCGGCTTTTATCTCTTTTAAAACCTCCATACCATCCATACCCGGCATCCAAATATCAAGGAAAACCAGATCAGGAGGTTTTATAGCTATTTTTTCCATAGTCTCGTGACCATCTCTGGCAAGAACTACTATATATCCCTCGTCTCTTAAGATATCTGCGAGGGATCTCCTGATGCTATCCTCATCATCTGCAATCAATATCCTCTTTTTCTCTCTCATACTGCAACTCCCTCAATTGGAAGTTCTATTACAACTCGTGTTCCTCGTGGGATATTATCTTTTATCCTTATATAACCGTTATGGTCAGCTACTATATTACCCACTATGGTAAGACCAAGACCTGTACCTGACTTCTTTGTAGAGAAGTACGGCTCGAAGAGCCTGCTCTTGTCTTCCTTGAGAATACCACAACCATTATCTGCAACCTCAATTCTCGCAATCATTAGGGTCCTATCAAAATGGGTCTCAATAGATATCTCCCCTTCACTATTTACGGATGTAATTGAGTTGTCAATAAGATTTATAAGTGCCCTTTTAATCTGCTCTCTGTCAACCTCTACTATTGGAAGTGCCTCATCCAGGATCGGATGAAATACTATATTTCTGTGACCGCTTTCATATAATGCCATGGTTTCTTTTACTATTGTATTTAAATTATTTGGCGTAGGCTCTGCGCTAGGCATCCTTGCAAAATTTGAAAATTCATTCACTAAGGTCTTGAGTTCTTCCACCTGCCTAATAATGGTACTAGTGCACTCATCAAAGACCTTGCCATCATCTGAAAACTTCTCCATATACTTCTTTCTCAACCTCTGTGCAGATAATTGTATAGGCGTCAGGGGGTTTTTAACTTCATGTGCTATTCTCCTGGCCACCTCCTTCCACGCCGCCATTCTCTGTGTCTTAAGTAGATGAGTAAGGTCGTCTAGCACAACCACCACACCGAGGTAATTACCACGTTCATCTTTAAGCACAGTTAGGTTTACAAGAATCGTTATAGTCTTCTCTCTTAGCTGAACCCTTATTTGTCTTTCAAGTGCTTCTACGCCTAAATCATTTATCTCTTTTATCATATCTCTCAGCATCTCACTCTCTGATTGACGGAGAACATCCTTATAGGCTTTTTCGACC
>JAUXIU010000117.1 GCA_030620895.1 Deltaproteobacteria bacterium | reverse complement strand
TGAGCAACAATCAAAAGTCAAGATACCCCGTCCACAGGGCGGGGCATCTTGACAGCAAGGAAGTTTCCATTACCTTAGCACGCCTTGACCCCGCCTACAAGGCGGGGCTTAAGGCGTGCATCCTGTTAAAGGGACTGTGAAGAAAGAGTTAGGAATTAGGAGTAATGAATTATGAATTACACGTTATGAATTAAAATTCCTTTTTTATCGTAATTCCTGATTGCTGTTTCTTAATTCCTAATTCCTAATTCATTGTTCAGCTTTCTTTATTCATAATTCTTGATTCATGATTCATTGTTCTATTTACCCTTAACCGGCTTAATTAAGAAAAGCGGCTCGCCATATTCAACCGGCTGGCCGTTGTCGACCACTATTGACACGATTTTTCCATTGCATTCCGATTCTATCTCATTCATCAACTTCATCGCTTCTATAATGCAAAGGACCTGACCTTTATTTATAATATCGCCAACTTCAGTAAAGGGGTCTGTCTCAGGTGAAGGAGCTCTATAAAAAGTCCCTACCATAGGTGATGTTATAGTCTTTAAGTTATCTTCCTTTTCTACCTTTCTCTCGATACCCTCAACAGGTGAAGGGAGACCAGTCTGAATAATATCAACGGAAGCTTGCTGGATGTTCCCCCTCTTAAACCTTACTTTTCCATCCTTCTTTTCCAGCTCAAACTCTACTATGTCCGTATCCTTTAAAAACTTGAATATATCCTTAATTTCTTTTAGATTCATAAAGAACTCCAGTCAACAAGTCTCGTCATCAGCCGGCCTCTAGGAACTCTGTCGTGAATGGATGGCGGTTCTTTTCAGCATGGCAGCTTACCATCAATACAGCCCCCTTTAACCAAATATTAAGGGGAGTACTTGCAGTGGGCACTCAATTTCTACACAACGTCATAAACAGATGCGCATACAGAGTGTTAGAACAAAGCAGACCAAGGCGCGACGACGGCGAGGAATGAGGCGTACTTTGTTGTACGCCGCAGCGACAAGCCGAGGAGCCGGGGCACCCACACGAAGTGTGGGTCGGGTATGCAAAATTATGACGCTCTGTATAGATATACAACAATCAGATATCTACACTACAACCATCTCTTTGCTGGTTGTAGTTAATATCTCAGGACCGCTATCCGTAACTAAGACCATGTCCTCTATCCTTGTACCCCCCCATCCGGGGATGTATATACCTGGCTCTATGGTAAAGACCATTCCCTCCTCAAGTATGTCTTTACTGCATGGTGATATAAACGGGGGTTCGTGAACTGCAATTCCAACACCATGGCCGGTCCCATGTCCAAAATATCTACCGAAACCTTTACGTTTAATATAATCTCTCGTAGCCGCATCTATATCAGATGCTCTGACACCAGGTTTCACCATGTCTATCGCCTTAACATTGGATTCCTTTACAACCTGATAAACCGTCTTTTGCCTCTGAGACGGTTTCCCCACAACGAAAGTTCGTGTTTCATCTGAATTATAACCTTTATAAGTTACTCCTAAATCTATTACAACAAAATCACCTTTTTTAATTCTTTTAGACGATGCACTTCCATGTGGAAGAGCAGCCCTGTAGCCAGAGGCCACGATGATATCAAATGACACTGCTTCCGCACCTTGCTTCTTTACCTCATCCTCTATTAGACCGGCAATATCCTTCTCAGAAACTCCAGGAGCTATACTTTCCGCTGCAATATTAAAACCTCTATTCGTTATATCTATGGCCTTCCTTATATGTTTAATCTCATCCTTACTTTTTATTATCCTTATCCTTCCGAGTTCGTTGGAAAGGGAGGCCAAGACACGATCGGGCAACTTTTCCCTAAACCGTGAATGGTCATCATAAGTTACCTTGTCGCCTTCAAATCCTATCCTTTTAATATCTGTCTTTACTATAAGTTTTGTTATGCCATCTAACAACCTGTTACAGCACCTTATCTTATAAACACTGATCTCTTTACTCGCTTGTATCTTATATCTGAAATCCGTCAGAAAGTAGCCTTCTCTTCCAGTAATTAAGACAGCACCGTTACTTCCTGTAAAGCCGGTGAGATACCTAACATTTTCCAATCCACTTATAAAAACCGCATCGACATCCCAACACCTCATCTCACGCTGAATTCTTTTAAGACGAGTCTTTACAGTTTTTATATTATAATTTATAATTAGAATTCCTTTCTTAGCAGATTCACGGCTCTCCTGAGCATATATTTTGCCTTGCCAATATTCTCCTTTAGTTCAAGAACAATAGCAGCAAAGTATTCCGCATTTATTATCCTAAACAATACTGCGGTGTCGTTTGCCTTGATGGATATCTCCTCTACTTCTCCAAGATGGAGCATGCTAGATACCCTCCGAATTTCATCCACAATCTTTACATACTCTATGCCAACGGTCTCAATATCATATGAATCGCTAATCCTTACATAACTCTGAACAGCTATCCCATCCTTCCCCATAACAGTACCAGCTATCCCGCCTCCATCTTCGACCATCACCTTCACAATATCAGGAATCTTCAGCTTCTAGCACCTGCTTTCTTTTTATTTTTATTAATAATATCTCTCGCCCTTTCTTCAAGCCTTACAACTCCTGCCTTGATTGTCTCACTATCAGGAAAACTCCTGTAGAGCACCTTGTATATTATCAGGGCATCTTCCAGATACCCCTGCATCTCCAGGATTCCGGCCATAGTCTGAGTGAAAAAGGGGTCTTCAAGTAGTCTGGCGCTTCTATCAATAACACCTTCCCTCTTGCCAGAACTCTTTTCAATATCCTCTTTAAACATGCCATGTAGGTTATTAAAGATTCGCTTTCAAGTCAAGGGGAAACTAGGCTCCGCAAATCCGCCTTTTCCAATTTTCTTATAATTACTTTGCCTACATCTTCCATCAAAACAAATCTCATCTTCTGGTTCTGAACCTTCTTATCAAGCTCCATTGCCATCAACATCTTGTCAAAAGGCACTGTTGGTGATTCTGTTGGAAGACCTGCTTTGGAAATCAATCCTTTCACCCTGCTATAAGCCGCCTCACTACAAAGCCCCAGCATCTGCGAAATTTCTCCTGCGAGTACCATCCCTATTGCAACCGCCTCGCCGTGCCTGTATCTCTTGTATTCGGTGACAGATTCCATAGCATGGCCGAATGTATGGCCAAAGTTAAGAATTGACCTCAATCCTTCCTCCCTTTCATCGGCAGCTACCACCTCAGCCTTTATCTCACATGACCGCTTGATCGCGTATAGTATACCATCGCCCAACCCGGTTATCTCATCCATGTTCTCTTCCAGATATGAAAAAAAATCCGCATCCCTTATTATTCCGTACTTTATAACTTCTGCCATACCAGCCCTTATATCCCTTATATCGAGACTCTTAAGAACATCTATATCAATAATAACAGCCCTGGGTTGATAAAATGCACCTATGAGATTTTTCCCCTTCGGATGGTTTACAGCCGTCTTCCCACCCACTGAGCTATCCACCTGTGCTAGCAATGTGGTAGGCACCTGAATATAAGGAAGTCCCCTTAAGTATGTCGCAGCAACAAACCCTGCTATATCCCCTATAACACCACCGCCTAATGCAAGTATGGAAGATCCCCTCTCTATTTGATGTTCAACCAATTTGTCGTATATATTGGATGCAACATTAAGAGTCTTATATTCTTCACCATCCGGTATTTTGATGACGATAGGTCTGAAACCAGCCATTTCAAGGCTTTTTGTAACCTGTTTTCCAGACAGTTCGTAGACGAGTGGATTTGTCACAACAGCTACCTTTCCGGACATACCTATCTTATCCATTTTGTCACCAATAGTATTGAGCCCACCTCTGCCTATAAATACTGGATAACTTCGCTCTCCAAGGTTTACATTAACCTGTTCGCACATGTGAATTATCCTTTGTTAATTGTGTATCGTCATCATCGTATTGCGTATATCGTATTGCGTGATGCGTATTGAGTATTGAGTATAATTCAAAAGAATACTTTAAAAAAACAAATCCGAATATCGGAATCCGAAACAAGCACGAAATAAAAATGACCAAAATTCTAAACGGCGGCTTGCCTGTTTTTGTCATTCGCACATTGTGATTTTGGATTTGTTTCGTATTTCGTATTTTGATATTCGGATTTGAAGGCGTCTAGCCTCGCTGCTGCTCCAATTCGGCCAGCAGAGCCCCGGCTTCGTCGTACGCGGCCTTATAGGTGTAATCGGGCGGGCCGTCGCAGGTGGCCAGGCACC
>JAUXIU010000165.1 GCA_030620895.1 Deltaproteobacteria bacterium | reverse complement strand
CTCGCCTTCGTCGCGCCTTGGTCTGCTTTGTTCTAACACTCTGTATGTGCATCTATTTATGATGTTGTGTATAACTACTCCAAGACTATGTTCATAAGCTTATTCATTACGTATATTACATTTTTGATGTTCTTATCCTCTACCCACCTTCTGACCTTTGAATCCGCCAGGACTGCTTCTTTGACGTCCTTCTCAGCTGTATCCACAGGTACGCTCACCTTTGCCCTTACCTTCCCGTTTATCTGAACCACAACAAGCACCTCATCTACCTTCAGTGCATCTTCACTGTATGAAGGCCATTTTGATCTAAACAATGGAACATCCCCACCGAGCCTTTCCCAGATTTCCTCGCAGATATGGGGGGCAAATGGTGAGAGGAGTATTATAACAGATTCGACGGCCTCTCTGAATACCGAAGCAGATAAACTGTCCACCTTGCTCCACTTATGCTGATAGAGGGCGTTTACCATCTCCATTATTGCACTTATGGCAGTATTGAAGTGGAAGCGGTTCTCTATATCCTCTGTGACCTTCTTTATAGTCCTGTGAGTAATGCGATGGATTTCCTTCAGATAGCCGTCGAGATTATTTGAACCATCGAACGGCTCAACACCCCTCAACGTTTCGAAGTTCTCATTAACGAGCCTCCATACCCTGCATAAAAACCTGTATGAACCCTCAACCCCCTCATTACTCCATTCAAGGTCCCTCTCCGGGGGTGCTGCAAAGAGTGTAAAGAGTCTCGTTGTATCCGCACCGTATCTCTCTATAATCCTATCCGGATCTACGGTATTCTTCTTGGACTTACTCATCTTCTCCACGGGCCCCCTCTCCACATCCCTGCCACACCTTTTACACACCAGGCCATCGACCTCATCAGGATGAAGGTAACCGTCTTTTGAGCACCTCGTTATACCCTTGCATACCATCCCCTGGGTCAGGAGGTTTTTAAATGGCTCATCAATAGTTAGAAGGTCCATGTCCCTGAGAACCTTTGTAAAGAACCTCGCATAGAGAAGGTGCATCACCGCATGCTCTATACCGCCGATATACTGGTCTACAGGCATCCAGTAGCGCACCTTTCCCTTATCAAAGGGCACATCCACTTCATTCGGTGATGCATATCTTAGGAAGTACCACGATGAATCTACAAATGTATCCATTGTATCGGTCTCTCTCCTGGCCTCACCACCGCACCCGGGGCATCTGGCCCTTATAAACTCATCCGAATCCTCAAGGGGTAATATCTTTCCACCTGTTAATTTGACATCTTCTGGAAGCATAACAGGGAGTTCCTCGTAAGGGACGGGCACAATATCACATTTATCACAATATATGACGGGGATAGGGCAGCCCCAGTACCTCTGCCTGGATATCCCCCAATCGCGTAACCTGTAGCTAATAGCACCCTTTCCCATGCCTTTATCTTCCAGATAATCAACTATAGCTTTCATGGCATCCCTATTATTCATGCCGTTAAATTGCCCGGAATTCACCATAATACCGTCACCCTCGTATGCCTCCTCCATCCCCTCAGCATCCAGTTTCTCATTGAATGGACTTATAACCACAGCCATAGGGAGATTGTATTCTCTAGCAAACTCGAAATCACGCTGATCATGTGTGGGAACTGCCATGACGGCACCTGTCCCGTACTCCATCAAAACAAAATTAGCCACATAGACTGGTATCTCTTCCCCTGATAAAGGGTTTATGCAGTATGAACCAGTAAATACACCCTCCTTCTCAAGGACCGCCTCCATCCTTTTACTAACGCCTTCCTTATTAATCCTGTTAATAAACTCCCTAACCTTTGGTTCCTGCTCCCTTCCACCTATCAGGTCTTCTACCATGGGATGCTCAGGTGCAAGACTCATAAATGTAGCGCCATAAAGGGTATCGGGCCTTGTGGTAAATACACTTATAGATTCATCAGAATCAACAACCGGGAACTCTACCTCTGCACCGATACTCTTGCCTATCCAGTTCTTCTGCATAACAAGGACACGCTCTGGCCAGCCGGACAACCTATCACAGGACTCCACCAGTTCATCCGCATAATCGGTTATCTTCAGGAACCACTGCTCCAGCTCCCTCTCTTCTACCTCATTCTCGCACCTCCAGCAGAGACCTCCCTCCACCTGCTCATTTGCCAGAACCGTTGAACACTTGGAGCACCAGTTCACAGACGACCGTTTCCTGTATGCAAGACCCTTCTCGTACATCTTGAGGAAGAACCATTGGTTCCATTTGTAATACTCATGGGCACATGTCATTATTTCCCTGTCCCAGTCATAGCTAAAACCAAGGTTCTTTAACTGCCTCTTCATATTAGCTATGTTATCGTAGGTCCACTTTGCAGGATGAACATTATTCTGTATGGCGGCATTCTCTGCAGGGAGTCCAAAGGCATCCCAACCCATCGGATGAAACAGATTGTATCCTCTCATCCTTAAGAATCTTGCCAATACATCCCCTATCGAGTAGTTTCTCACATGCCCCATATGAATCTTGCCTGAAGGATAGGGGAACATCTCCAGGAGGTAATACTTTGCCCTACTCTCTTCCTCCACAACCTTGAAGGCCCCCTCCCTCTCCCAGAGGGCCTGCCACTTTTCCTCTATCTTAAGCGGTTCGTATTTAAAAAACATAGGAACAACCATATTATTTCCCTTTTCTTGGCCTTCCTCCAACTTCTCAATGAATCTCATACATAGTACCCAAGCATAGCACCCAAAGGCCTGCCTGTATAGGAACAACAACCCTTGATATCCTAGGCATGTGGGAAATTCTATAAATCGCTTGGTTTAATGTCAATATAAATATGGGGGTTGTTCCTATGTTTTTCGAAAATAGGTTGAATTGTAAGGTTAAATCTATTACTATTTGACACTAAAATCTGAAGACTCCCCGCGGCAACCCGCTGGGTATCATAGACATGCAATGAAATATCCATTTTATACTCACTCGCTATGCATGTTCAACTAATCGATCTCATCTAATTTTAATAACGGAGGTTTATTGATGTTAAAATTCTTAAGACGCAAGAAGCGCTCCAAGATAGTAATAATCATGCTTGGGGCGATTATATTGGTCTTCATCTTCTGGGGCATGTGGACAGGCGGAGGAGACGGTAAAGCAGATACCATTGCAAGGGTAGATGGAAAGACAATAAAGACCACTGATTACGAGAATGCATACCGGAAACAGCTGGAGTATTATAGGAACCT
>JAUXIU010000041.1 GCA_030620895.1 Deltaproteobacteria bacterium | reverse complement strand
TTTGTCAACAAATTTAAAGGCCGATGCGTCAAGATAAACAGGGATATTCAATTCTAATCTGGACTTATAGAATTTCCCTTTTTCCCCTTTTGAAAAGTCATATTCTTTTTTCATATTATTACCCATATTGTTTTGACTCCTTTATGGCAAATTATATTATTTTCAATTGTCATTAGTCAATTTTAAAAACCCTTAACCCGCAACCCGCAACTCGTAACTCGCAACTCGAACTACCCCCTCGGATGATACCTCTCATGAAGGGCCTTGAGCCTTTCTGACCTTAGGTGTGTATATATCTGGGTAGTGGATATGTCTGCATGACCGAGTAGAACCTGAACAAACCTGAGGTCTGCACCCCTTTCCAGGAGATGTGTTGCAAAGGAATGTCTTATTGCATGAGGCTTGATCTTTCTGGTGTCAATGCCAATCTTCCTTGCATATGTCTTTAAGATAACCCAGAAGTTCTGGCGGGTCATCCGTCCTCCCCTTGCAGTGGTGAAGAGGTATTCACTATCCCTCTTTTTGAGTATGGACCCCCTTGCGGTATCGAGATACCTCTTAAGCGAAAACATCGCATTTTCACCCAGTGGAACAACCCTCTCTTTCGATCCCTTGCCGTAAGCTATAAGATAACCTACCTGTAGATTAAGGTCATTGAGCTTTATTGAGACAAGTTCGGTTGCCCTGAGACCAGTGGCATATAGTGTTTCTAACATTGCCGTATCCCTCATACCCATTGATGTCTTTGTGTCCGGAGCATCTAATAACCTTTCCACATCATTGTTAGACAATACCTCGGGGAGTCTCTTAGAGAACTTTGGTACATCCAGTAATGATGCCGGCGAGGCCTTAATCAGTTTTTCCATTTGCAAGAATTTATAAAGGCGCCTTATGGCCATAAGGCTCCTGGTATATGACCTTGCCGAAAGTCCATTGTCTCTCAACATCGTAAGGAAAGATACAATAGAGGCAGAAGATGCAGTCTTTATCTCAGTATTGTGCCGGTGGATAAACTCAATATATCTTTTGATATCTCTTTCGTATGACTCTATGGTATTCCTTGAGAGGCCGTACTCCACGGAGAGAGAATTTAAAAACTGACTCAGATGTTTTTTATCACTATCCATTGCCATAAATCTCTTTATTCATCATCAGGTGGTTCTTCACCCAAGACCCTATAAAGGGTGTCCCTTGTCTTCTTGAGTTTTTCTTTGTTATATACCTTCTGTCCAAAGATATCTTTTACATAAAATATGTCGGCTGCATCATCTCCCTTGGTGGATATCTTTGCTATTGTGATATAAAGGTCGAGTTTAGATATGGCGCTTGTTATCGTGTACAGGAGCCCTATCCTGTCCTGCGTATGTATGTCTATTACGGTAAATGTATCAGACACCTCGTTATCGATTGCAATAGTAGTTCGTACACGGGGCTTTATCTTCCTGTCGAGAATGGATGGCCCCCGTTTTGCAACGAGCTTTTCTACAGATATCTTTCCCGTCAAGGTGTCAATTATATTCTTTTCTACTGACTTCCACTTGGTTTCATCGGTAATCATCTCACCCAAACTGCTGTTTGTCTGGATTACATCCAGCACGATTCCATTTTTCAGGGTATATATCTTTGCACCAAGTATATTTATATTGTTTGCTGCCATCACACCAGTAATTTTTGAGAAGAGGCCATGTATATCTGTTGTGCACAGGGTCATTTCGGTATAATGCCTTTCAGGTATCTGCCTTATCCTTATCGCATAGGGGCTTGTCTGCAATTCCCTCACTATCGTTATATGCTTGGCGATAAGTTTAGGGGAATTTGATAGGAAATACCTATGTGGAAGGAGGTTGAAGAAATCTTCAACAAACGTTTGCGGCAAACCATCCTCTAAGAGGCTGACAACCTTTTCTTTTATATCAGGCAGTTTCATGAGGGTATCCTCTATCTCGAAAGTTCCCCTCTCAAGGACCCTTATGGCCTTGAAATAGAGCTCCTGAAAGAGCGCCCATTTCCACCTCGTCCAGACCTCGGGGCCGACGGCACGTATATCTGCAAACGTTAATAGATACAGCATGTTCAACCTTTTTAAGTTACCAACCGTTCTAGTGAAATCTACAATCAGCTTTTCATCATGCAGATCCCTGTACTGGGCAGTGTCGGCAAGAATGAGGTGGTTCCGCACAAGAAAAACTACGAGGTTGGCATTCTTTTCCGAAAGTCCCAGCCTCCTGCATATATCCGCCGCCATTGATGTTCCCTTTATAGCGTGTCCCCTGCCTCGTGACTTCCCTATGTCGTGCAGCAGAATGGCGAGTTTTAAAATATCATGGCGGTGTAATTCCCTGTATATAGAAGACTTGATTGAATAGCTATCGATATATTCCGTTTCAAGTTTTTCCAGTTCCCTGATAGCAAAGAGTGAATGGATGTCTACTGTATATACATGATAAAGATCATGCTGCATCCTGTGTGTTATATCCTCGAATTCAGGTATATATCTTCCAAGAAACTTCAGCCTGTGCATCTCCTGTAACGTTTTATATGCATCTTTACCCTTCAATATATTCAAGAAGGATTCAGAGACATTCCTTGAATTTATAAAGCTATTATCAATCCTGGGGAGGTTCTTTAAGATCAGGTCGTTTGTATGACTGTCAAGTTCAGCATTGTAAAGATTTGCATATTGAAATGCCTTCATCATTGTCTCGGGCCTCTTATCAAATGTATCTGCTTCGATAACCGACAGGAGGCCTTCGGATAGCTTGAAATCGCCATCAATAATCTTCTTGGCTCTGTATATTTTGGTTTTTCCCTTCTCAATCTCGTGGAGTAACCTTGAGGTTATAATGGATGAAATGTGGTTCAGGTTAAAGGCGTGTCTGTAGTAATCCATCATAAACTCCTCAACAGCGAGCGAGGTTCTACTGCCTGTATAACCGAAGGTTTTGGCTATTCGCTCCTGGTGATCGAATGTAAGCTGATCATCCTTTCTCTTGGTTTCGAAATGGAGGTCATTTCGTACCCTCCATAAAAAGTCTACAGATTTGATTAGTTGCGAGAACTCATCTGTTGAAATGCATTTTGAACTCAAAAGCCCATCGAGATTACTAATTTCTTTTAGTACATTTGACATCCATATGGCTGTATGAAAGTCTCTTAGACCGCCTTCTCCATCCTTTACGTTAGGTTCCAATATATAAACCGAACCACCGTACTTTTTATGCCTTTCAGAACTCTCTTCAAGTTTTTCCCTGATAAACCTTCTTGTGCCTCTGTTATCAAATATCTTCTTACGTACCTTTCCTTCAAGTTCCTTGAATATCCCATCGTCGCCGGCCAGAGGTCTCGAATCAAGAATAGCCGTCCGTGTTTTGAGGTCTTCCCTGGCAAGGCGAATGCATTCCTTAAGTGACCTGACACTGAAGCCCACATCCAATCCCGTATCCCACAGGAGGTATAATATCTTCTCGGTGAGGTTCTTGGTATCAAGACTGAGCTTTCGCGGATATAGTAACATCATATCTATATCTGAACGGATATTCAGTTCACGTCTGCCATAGCCGCCAAGCGCAACAAGAGATACCCCCTTGATATCTGATATGTCCTCAATCATTCTGCTAAAGATGGTTTTAATAAGGTTATCTATGAGTAGTGTATACGATTCTATCACCTCACTGCCTGATGCGCCTTCAAGGTGACATCTCTTCAGTGCTTCTTCACCATCTCTGAGATAATACTTAACTACAGGGAGGATATCCTGGCTTGTGTTGAGGTCTAAAGGAGGAGGGAAAGTGCTTACCTTATCTGCTATATTCATAATGCACTTGTGCCGGTATTATTAATGAACTTCAAAACGCCTGTAGTTATCCCTTTGGCAATCCCGTTTAGGTAGGCATCCTTTCTGAGTCTGGCCTCCTCTTCTGAATTACTGATAAACGATACCTCTATAAGTACACTGGGCATCTGGGTCCCGACAAGCACATAAAAAGGCGCACCTTTTATGCCGTTCCCATTTATTCTCCTGTACCTCTTTTTAAGGGTTGATACGATGGATTCCTGGATATCTGCTGCCATCCTCACAGACTCGTTGGTCTTTGCTGTCCTCATCAAGTCGTTGAGGATAAACTGCAGGTCACTCATATGCCTTATTGATGTTCCATTTTCACGCGCAGCAACCCTAATCGCCTCCTCATCGGTCGTGAAGTTGAGGTAGTAGGTCTCTATCCCCCTTGCCTTCCTGTTTGGACTGGCATTGACATGAATAGATAAAAAGATATCCGCATTCTTCGTATTGGCTATGGCCGTTCTCTCCTCGAGGGGCAGGTATATATCACGCTCCCTTGTGAGGATTATGTCACCCTTAAAACTCCCTCTGAGTAAATTTCTGAGCTTCTTTGCAAGCTTCAAATTTATGTCCTTCTCCTTAAGCCCACGCTTGCCTATTGCCCCTGGATCCTTTCCGCCGTGTCCAGGGTCTATGATAATACGGCTTACCTTCACTCTCTTCTGTGGTGCGGGGGGTAGTTCTTTTTTTGAGCCTGCAACTTCGGGTGATGAGGGCCTGCCTTTTGCCGTTACATCCACGATTATCCTGAACGGGTCCTCTAACGGGAAGACCTTATAGTCTTCAATGGTCTCTATATCAAGGACCACACGAACCGTATCTTTGTTATACTGCCCGGTTCTTACCCTCTTAAGAATCCCATCGTTGATGCCCTTGGTTTCAGTAAGGTTTTTAGAACGGGTTGCATTGGATATGTCTATAAAGAGGCGCTGCGGTTTTTTGATAGAAGGGTCCTTTTTAAGCAGGTGATATTTGAAGGTTGTGGCGCCGCTTAGGTCTATCACAATCCTTGTATAGGTAGGGTTTGACCAGAACCTTATATCTTTAACCTCTATCCTCTTTGAAGTTCCGCTATCCCTTGCCTCGGAGAGGCTTAAGAGGAGCGAGAGCGCAGATATGGATATAAGGATATAAAAGCCGGCTCTTTTAGCTATCTTAGCTATCTTCACCTTGGTCTTCGGCTATCTCTTTAAGTTCAACCAGTGCTTGAAGGGCATCAATTGGTGTCATCCTGTTGGGGTCGATTTGCAATAGTCTATCCCTCAGGTTGTCCTTCTTGCCCAAGAGGTTCAACTGCCCCGGTTTTTCATCGATCCCTTTATTGAATGCCAGTTTAGGCATCCCATGATCGTTGAGTTCACCCTTCTCTAGATTATTTAATATCTCCCTTGCCCTGCCTATCACTTCTTTAGGCAAACCAGCCAATCTTGCTACCTGAATGCCGTAGCTCCTGTTGCTACCACCCGGAACGACCTTTCTCAGGAATATAATCTGGTCATTCCATTCCTTAGCGGCCATACTGAAGTTTTTGACCCTTTCCTTGGTAAGGGAGAGGTCTGTAAGTTCATGATAGTGTGTTGCAAAGAGTGTCTTTGCGCTCAGTCCAGGATTATCGTGTATATATTCGGCTATAGCCCAGGCTATACTCAAACCATCGAATGTGGATGTCCCTCTTCCCACCTCGTCCAGGATTATCAGGCTCCTGTGAGTAGCATTATTCAGGATACTTGCAGCTTCTCCCATCTCAACCATGAACGTACTCTGTCCCCTCGCAAGGTCATCCGAAGCACCCACCCTGGTAAATATCCTGTCTACAACCCCTATAGCTGCTTTTGCAGCTGGCACAAAGCTTCCTATCTGTGACATCAGTACTATGAGTGCGGTCTGCCTCAGATAAGTGGACTTTCCAGCCATATTTGGACCTGTCAGTATGATTAGCTGATTATCCTTGCAGTCCAGTTCAATGTCATTAGGAACAAATCTCTCATCGATAGTATCTTCTATTACCGGGTGCCTGCCATCTTCAATGCGAATAGAATCGCCTTCGTTTATAACAGGCCTTGTGTATCCCATATCATCGGCAACCTGTGCCAGTGATGACAGAGCATCAAGACCTGCGAGGAGATTTGCAGACTTCTGAACCCTCTCTATATATTCTCCGGCAGTTTCTCTAACCCATTGAAATAAATCAGATTCCAGGTTAGTCGACTTCTCTTCAGCACCAAATATCTTGCCTTCCCATTCCTTCAGCTCAGGCGTTATAAACCTCTCAGCATTTACAAGTGTCTGTTTTCGAATATAGTCGGATGGGATATTCGGAAGGTTGGCCTTTGTAACTGATATATAGTACCCGAAGACCTTATTGTAAGAAATCTTTAAAGAGGATATCCCTGTTCTTTCACGTTCCTTTCTTTCAAGAAGAGATAACCATTCCTTCCCCTCGGTGCTTATTGCCCTTAGTTCGTCAAGTTCCTTGCTGTAGCCCTTTTTTATAACACCCCCTTCTTTTATAGTAAGTGGGGGGGAATCAATTATAGTATTCTCAATCAGAGCAATGAGTTCGTCTACCTCGTCAAGTCCGAGATATATACCTTTCAAAAGCGTTGAGTTCATCTTCTTCAAAAATCCCTTAATCCTCGGTACCTCTTTTAATGATTCTTTCAATGCCACCAGATCCCTTGGGGTTGCCACACCGAGTGCAATCCTACCCATCAGCCTCTCGATATCATATACCTTAATGAGCCCACCATGAATATTTACCCTAATATATTTATCTTCCAGCAGCTCTTCTATGCTGTCATAACGCTTCCTTATCTCATTGACATCCATAAGGGGGTAGTTGACCCAGCCCCTTAACTTCCTACCCCCCATTGCGGTCTTTGTCTTGTCTAGCAGGCCAAAGAGGCTGCCCTTCTTCTCGCCATCCCTCATGGTCTTAAATATCTCCAGATTCCTCTTCGTTGTGCTGTCAACGATCATATAGTGGTGTGGGTAGAAGGGTACCAGATTCTTAATATGTTCGAGGGTTGTACGCTGTGTTTCTCCAACATAGTTAAGGAGTATCCCTGCGGCTCTTGTACCTTCACGCATCTCGGTACAGCCTATGCCATCCAGGGAGGCAATGGAGAAATGTTGAAGGATGCGTTTTACAGATGTGTCATAATCAAAATCGTATTCCGGCAGATACGTCATCTTGCACCGTTGCAGGTTTTTAAGGACAGATTTATCAGAAACACTATCCATCAGGAGCATCTCGGATGGTTCTGTCCTTAACAACTCCTCTTCAAATTGTCTGGAATCATGAAATTCAGTTACCCTGAATTCACCAGTTGTAACATCCATATATGCCATGCCGTGACTTTTTGAGCCGAAAGAAACAGCTGCAATAAAATTATTGCTTTTAGAATCCAATAGTTCCTCGTCCAGGGCGATACCCGGTGTTACGACCCTCGTTACCTCCCTTTTAACGATGCCCTTTGCCTTTTTAGGATCTTCGACCTGCTCACAGATTGCAACCTTGCACCCTTCCTTTACAAGTCGTGCTATATAGCCGTTTGCAGAATGATGAGGAACGCCACACATTGGGATGCCGTTATCCTTATCTTTTTCTCTGGATGTGAGGGTAATTCCCAGCAATCGTGCTGCAAGTTTTGCATCATCAAAGAACATCTCATAGAAATCACCCATCCTGAAGAAGATGAGCGAATCCCTGTGCTTCTCCTTAATGCTCAGATATTGCTTCATTGCCGGGGTTAGTTCTTTCATAACAGGTGATAATAATTAAAAAATCTGTTTAATTTTAAATTATGCATGAACGTATTCGTGCATAATCTGAGTTAATCTGTGCCTTAAAACTATTGTAATCAATTTTTCACAATGTTAACAAAAATTGCACGGAGTGTAAATGGAAAGATATGGTGTAGGGGACTGTCCCCTACAGTTTGAGGTTTGAGGAAAGAGGGGGATTGTTTGAGGGGCGAGGCTTGAGGTATGAGGTTTAAAGCCTCCAACCTCTAACACTATTCCCCTCCAACCTCAGACCTCTAGCAAAATCCGTCGGGGTACCCACGTAAGTGGGTCGGGGACTGTCCCACAGGAGGCTGAGGTTAAGGCTAAGGTTAAGAAGCCCTATTTTCAAACTCGTAACCCGTAACTCGCAACACGAATCGCCACTTGCAACTTGAATCTTGCAACTTGTATCTTTGAAACACTCATCGCGCAATACGAAACACACAACCCGA
>JAUXIU010000119.1 GCA_030620895.1 Deltaproteobacteria bacterium | reverse complement strand
TCTGTTGGCCCCTGTAATATCTGCAGTCTTCTTAACAATAGAGTAAAGTATCTCACGGTAATCCAGTGATCGAGAAACGCTTTCGGTTATATCAAGTATCAGCTCCAGTTCGTTATTCTTTTTTTCAAGCTCTAAATAAAAGCTCCTTATCCTTGACTGTGCCTGGATCCTGGCGATTAACTCCTTGGGATTAACCGGTTTAATTATAAAATCATCAGCCCCCTTATTAAATACTTCAGCAATAGTGTTGCTATTACTATTGCTGGAAACCACGATGATAGAAGGGCGTCTTTTAAGGGATCTCTTTCGGATCGATTGGCATACTTCGATTCCGTTCATTCCTGGCATTTCGATATCCAGAAGGATTGTCTCAGGTCTATACTCATCGAGTAACCTTAAACCATCTATTCCATTTGCAGCATGGGCAGTATGATAGCCATGGTCATCAAGGATATCCTCCAGGATCTCCTTGAAGACAAGGTCATCATCAATAATCAGTACCCTTTCGCTATCCGTCGATGGATTAATCGATTTTACCATATATTACTAAACCTTATTTGATTCTAAAACCCTTGACAAACAGGGTACCTTACATTACATTTACGAAATGCCGACCCTTTGATAATATACAGTCAAATCAAAGGCTTTACTATATCTATTTGTGACGTTGTGTATATATATTAAAAGACTTTTTTTATAATTGCCGGCGTAGCTCAGGGGTAGAGCAGCTGATTCGTAATCAGCTGGCCGGGAGTTCGAATCTCCCCGCCGGCTCCAAATAATAATTGCTCAATTTATATATATCTTTTTTTAGCATTATTTGTCAAGAAGTGAAGATACCCCGCCCACAGGACGGGGCATCTTGACAGCAAGGAAGTTTCCATTACCTTAGCACGCCTTGACCCCGCCTACAAGGCGGGGCTTACGGCGCGCATCCTGTTAGCTGTCTTGCTTAATTTAGATAAAGATATTGATGTGATAAATTGGATTATGTAATTGGTATAGATTTGGGTGGCACGAATCTCAAGGTTGGTGCTGTCCTTGCGCACGGGGAGGTGATATTTAGAAAACACATGCCTTCAGGTGTAGAGGAGGGGAGAGACGGTACGATCAAGAGGCTGCTCTATGCCATTGAAGAGGTAAGATTCCATGTAAAAGGGAAAAGACTCGCTGGTATTGGCATCGGTATTGCCGGTGCTATCTCAATGAAGAAGGGGATTGTTGTACAAGCGCCGAATCTGCCGGGTTGGGAGGATTTCAATATAAAGGAAGAACTCTCTAAAAAGCTGCAGTGGCCCTTTTTTGTCGATAATGATGCTAATGTATTTGCACTTGGTGAAGGGTGGTGTGGTGCAGCAAGGCATAATAATAATTTCATATGTATAACACTTGGTACAGGGATTGGCGGTGGCATAGTATTAAACGGCGAGTTATGGCACGGTATAGATGGTACTGCAGGTGAAATAGGGCACATAATCGTTGAGCCAGAAGGTATACCCTGCAATTGCGGTGGGAATGGTTGTCTGGAGATGTATGCCTCAGCTAAGGCTCTTGTCAGGATAGCAAAGGAAGGTAAAAGCAATAAGGCGGAGAAAATAGCTGATGATATTACTGCAGACGAGATTGCTAAGCTGGCCCGTGCCGGTGTGCCTTATTTCAAACAGATCTTCCTGAGCCAGGCAAGATATTTGGGAATAGGGATGGCGGACCTCGTAAACATTTTAAATATAGAGATGATAGTCATAGGCGGTGGTCTCTCAAAGAGTTGCGACCTATTTCTGGACGCAGCAAGAGATGTAATGGTAAGGAGAAGTTTCAAGATCGCTGGAGAAAGAGTGAAGGTTCTTCCAGCAGAACTCGGGGGTGACGGGGGTATACTGGGTTCTGGTTTCCTTGCATTTAAAGGTCTTGGGTTGCTCTGAACTGTATGTCTACCTCAATCCAGCATCGCTAATTCTTTAGAGGAAACCACCTTTTTGGGATGAATTATATGCGGATTTTTAACCGCTAATTTTTATTGACTACATATTTTATTTTGGTTAATATTTACCCCGTATGTCTGCCCGTTGAGTCTAAAAAACCTGTTAGGAGGTATGTTTATGAGTTTTATACAGCGCTTGTTTAAGCTGAATGAAGCCGCTGATATACCCCCGGATCTTGTTAGTCAACCAAAAACAACTTATTCGAGCACTATTATTCCTCCTTTAAAATACGGTTTGCCGAAGGAGATAGAATCTATATGTCCTGAGTGCTTCAAGATTATTATGGCAACGCTATATCCTGAGGAGGGTAAGGTATGGATTAGAAAGACATGCGATGAGCATGGAGACTTTAAAGATATTTTTTATGGTGATATAGACCTGTATTATAAGAACGAGGAATTCTGGTATGGAGACGGCAGGGGTATAGAGGACCCGGCAATTAAGGGTGCCACTGTTTGCCCTGATCAATGCGGTCTCTGCAACATGCATACAAGCCATACCGGCCTGCCGATAATGGATTTGACAAACAGGTGCAACCTTACATGTCCTGTATGCTTTGCGAATGCAAATGCTGCCGAATATCTCTATGAGCCCTCATTCGATGAGGTTGTGAAGATGCTGGAGGACCTGGCAAACCAGAAGCCTGTAAGGGCTGACAGGGTGCAGTTTTCTGGTGGGGAACCTACAGTAAGACCAGATTTCCTGGAGATAGTCAAAAAGGCTAGGGAGATGGACTTCGATTATATACAGGTGAATACAAATGGTATAAAGATGGCGGAA
This sequence comes from Deltaproteobacteria bacterium, assembly GCA_030620895.1. Taxonomy (GTDB): domain Bacteria; phylum Desulfobacterota; class GWC2-55-46; order S146-70; family JAUXIU01; genus JAUXIU01. The sequence goes on along the minus strand of JAUXIU010000119.1, from coordinate 1,439 downwards.
CTTGAGTATGCACAGGCAGCAAAGGAGGCGGGGGTTGAGAATATCTATTTGCAGTTCGACGGTCTTACCGATGATGTCTATCAAAAAACCAGATTAAAACCACTCCTCGAATATAAGATGAAGACCATAGAGAACTGCAGGAAGGTGATGATAGGTGTTATACCAGTTGTAACCATGATAAAAGGTTTCAACGATCATCAGGTCGGGGACATTATAAGATTTGCAGTAGAGAATAATGATGTCATAAGCGGTATAGCATTTCAACCTGTATCTTTTGTAGGTAGATTCAGTCAAAGCCACAGGCTTGAAAGGAGGTACACCCTGGCTGATCTGGCACGGGATATCGAGAGACAGACAGGTTATATCGATGTCATGAGGGATTGGCTCCCGATAGGTGTTACATCTGCAATATCGAGGCTTGCCACTTCCCTGATGGGTAAACCCTGCTATACACTTACTTTGCATCCTCACTGCTCACAGGGAACTTACTTCTATATAGGTGAGGATGGGAGTGTCAAACCTGTTAGTGAATTTATTGATATGGAGCCATTTTTATCGGAATTAATTACACTTTCCAGGAAGGTTAAGCCTTCTAAATTTGGTCTTCTGTCAAAGGTAAAAATTCTCTATAGGCTCAAGAAGCACTTCAAGGAGGAGAAGGCTCCGAAGGGGCTGACTTTTGAGAAATTTCTGGAGAGTTTGGAGGGCTACCAGGAGAAGAGCTTGAGGAGAATTTATGTTGGGGATGAGGGCAAGAACAGATACTATAGCAACTTCTTTATAGCGGCCATGCACTTTATGGACGCCTATAACTTCAGTGTGGAGAGGGTCAAGAGGTGTGTTATACACTACATTGACCCGAAAGGGCATCTATACCCATTCTGTGCATACAACACGATTCATAGAAAGAAGGTCGAAAACAAATTCAAAATTTCGCCAGATGAACTTAAGAAAAAGGTTATTTCGGAGGGAAGACCCAAAGAACTTGAAAAGATTGCAAAGAAGATGGGTATATGAAAGTTCAAGGTTCAAGGCACAAGGCTTAAGGTTCAAAGCCCTAAGCCCTAAGCCCTAAGCCTTAAGCCTTAAACCTTAAACCCTAAACCGTTCATCGATCGAGTACAATCTGGTGCGGTAGTTCCACAATTATCTCCGGACGGCCATGGTATTCTTTTATCTTGCCTATAATCGTGACCTCCTTACCAAGATAGTCTTCTGGTATTATCCCTTCTGTTTTAAAGTTTTCAAGGCTTTTGTGGAAGATTACGGCATAGAACCCCTTCTTTGGTTTTGTTGAGAAGTTTAGGAATACAGCCCTTCCACTATCATATATATCTACTATTTTACCTCTGACCTTCATATGTTTTCCGATATATTTATCGGCTTCACTAAAAGATATGGTTCTGATACCTGCCCATAGACCAACTCCGTTTCTTATA
>JAUXIU010000078.1 GCA_030620895.1 Deltaproteobacteria bacterium | reverse complement strand
TGCCTTTTTTTACAAGAAAGGTGGTTGCATTTGCCAGGGCGATGGCCCTTAATCCGGATATAGTAATGTGTGACAGATATCTTGTAGGCCTTGATTCTGAGCAGAGACAGCATATGCTGAGCTTGCTCAATGAATTCCATCAAAGAAAGGATGGAAGGCTTACTGTACTTTCCAGTGATGATGAGAGGGAGATTAAGAGCCTTGAGCTGGATAGGATATTCAGAATAGAGGGGAAGACATTTAAGAGGGTCTAAGGAAAAAAAGAGATCAAGAATGAAAGTTGAGATTATCCTGCATGCGTTTGTGTCTCCGATAATTTTTATTATCTATTGTAATGGAGCCCATTATGGATGATACCCGCGATACGGATCCAAGGTTTAGACACCTTGAGAAGAAGGTAGGTATCTTTGTCCTTTTAATGATTGTCGGTTTGATGGTTGTTATCTTCTTTGTGGGAAGGGAGAGGGATCTATTCACGAAGAAGTATATTCTGTATGCAACCACCGAAAGCGGTATGGGTTTTACCAAGGGCATGCCTGTCAATCTCTCCGGCTTTAAGGTCGGCCGTATTCATGAACTTTCATTAGATGAAGATGCAAAGGTGAGGGTGGCTATCAAAATAAACAAAAAATATCAAAAGTGGATAAGGAGGGGTTCGGTCACAAGGCTTTTAAAGGAGGGTTTTATCGGGAAGCCAGTGTTAGAGATTACAGTTGGTAATCCATTGAAGTTGAAGTTCGAAGAGGGGGAGGAGCTACCTTTTGAGAGGATAGGTGGTTTTGAGAGTTTGGTAGAGAAGGCCAGGCCTGTTCTAAAAGAGGTCGAAGAAATAATCAAGTATGTCAATAACCCTGAAGGCGATATCAAGATAACTCTCAATAACGTTCGAAAAATATCATCTGAACTTGTAAGTACAAGTAAGGAGATGAGTGACACAATCAAGGAGATAAAATCAACAGCTGTCCAGGCAAATATACTTTTGGGTTCGTTAAATGAAGATGCAATGCCAATGGTTGGTAAGGTCGACGGATTGCTTGACAAGGCCCTGAACATAGTATCGAATGTCGAGAACCTATCTAAAAGGCTCCCAGCCATTACTGAAAAGACGGAAGAGACGATTGAAAACATGAGGATGCTCTCGGAGATACTCGCAGGGGAAGGGACAGATTTAAGGGGATTAATAAAAGATTCCGCCGATGTATTAAAAGATACAAAGGAACTCTTGAAAGGGTTAAAGGGGACCTGGCCGATTAGGCTAATGCTACCCCCGAAGGAAGGTTTGAGGCTATTGCCCCTTGATGGGTCGAAGATAAAGAGGAAATAATATGACGGAATCCAGCGGGAGAGGTGTAAGAAACAAAGGATATAGATATTACCATCAGAAGGCGGCACACTACGTCCTGTATTTTCTGCCCTGTATGATCTTATTAATTGGTTGCGGAGGTAGGAAGACTGTAGAATTACCAGAGGCGCAAAAAGAGGCTGTCGTTTTACACCAAATGGCCGAAAATGCCATAAATAAGGGGAGATACAAAGTTGCGCTAAAGATAATGGAGGATGCACTTATACTCCACAGCTCGATTGACGATAGGAATGGAGAGGCTATCGACCTAATAAATATAGGCAGAATCTTTCTCAGGATTGGACAGTATGAGAACGCAGAAGATAGATTCAACAGGGCGCTTGAGATTGCAACTTCAGATAAGAACGATATTATGCTTTCTGAGACATACGCAAGCATAGGGAAGCTCCATCATTTGAGAGGTAACAATAAACAGGCCATAGAGGTTCTGGAGATGGCGATTGGTATAGACAGGAAGATGGGTCATAGTATGCTTGGTAGTCGCTTGAATCTGATAGGGATAGCATTTAGCAAAGAGGGACGCTATGATGAAGCAAGTGGTGCACTCAAGGAAGCACTAAAGATAAACCAGGGAAATGGCCTAGAGATGGAAGTGGCTAACTCATATAGGAATTTTGGTGACCTTTTCTTTGAAGAGAAGAGACAACAAGAGGCAAAAGGATATTTTATAAAGGCACTTGAGATTGATAAAAGAAGGGGCGATAGTTTGAAGATAGGGGCAGACCTTAAGGCACTGGCGGATATAGAGATAATTGAATCAAATTTTAAAGACGCAATCCCCCTCCTGGAGCGGGCATATAAGGTGCATTTAAACGCTGGTATGCCTGAACTGGCAGTAGAAAACCTGGATCGTCTGATAGCTACATACAGAGAATTGGGCGATGAAGGTATGGTGGACATCTATCAAATGGAAAGGGAGAGCCTTATAGATATAACAGAAAGAAACAGGAATGACTAAACCAAGGGTACTGATTGTAGATGATGACGAGGCCAACCGCACTCTCCTTGTAGAGAGGCTTAAGGCGGATGATTTTGAGGCCATCACGGCTTCTGACGGTATAGAGGCAATTAAAAAGGTTGATTCCTATGTACCTGATATTATTCTTCTTGATATAATGATGCCGAAGCTTAATGGAAATGAGGTCTTGAGAAGGCTTAAGACAAAGGAGACAACTAGATATATCCCTGTTATAATGCTTACAGCTCGGGGTGAACTTGAAGATAAGGTACATGGGCTGGATATCGGTGCTGAGGATTATATCATCAAACCCTTCAGCCCTAGGGAGGTCTCTGCGAGGGTCAAGTCGCTTTTAAAAATGAGAGCGATGCAAAGAAAGTTGAGGGAGATAGAAAAGATGGCTGCTCTTGGGGAAATGGTGAACGGTATTGCCCATGAGGTGAGAAACCCTCTTGTGACAATAGGCGCACTGGCGAGGAGGATTTACAACAAGGGGACAGATGAAACCTGTAAAGGTTATGCTTCAAGGATTGTAGTTGAAGTGGAGAGGCTTGAAAGGATGATTTGGAGGATAGATGAGTATAAGGGGATAATAGTCTCGAAACTTAGAAAAGGCAATATAAACGATGTTATTATTAAGGTAATAGAGGGGATTAAGGATATCTTCAGTGAAAGGGATATCAAGATAGTTACATCCCTGCTGGAACCGCCGCCTTTCTTAAAGATTGATGAGAAAAATATAAAGGTGGCTATATTCAATATCCTTCAGAACTCGGTGGAGGCTATCAAAGATAATGGCGAGATAGTTATAGAGACACTGCCTATTGAGAACAACCATGTTGAGATCAGGATAAAGGACAATGGTTGTGGTATGGATGAGGAGTTTCTTAGGAACATCTTCCACCCATTCCACACGTCCAAAACAAGGGGCGCAGGTCTTGGGTTAGCTATAGCTCATAAGATCATCCAGGATCATGGTGGAGATATATCCGTGGATAGCAAAAAGGGTGAGGGGACAACATTCTCCTTTAGATTGCCAGTTTACGGTTAGCTTCATCATTTACTGACTTTTAGGGCCTTCGCCATCTCCCGCTCCATGGTCTTCTTTTTAATGGCCTCTCGCTTGTCGTACAGCTTCTTCCCCTTTGCAAACCCGATCTCCACCTTAGCCTTGCCATTTTTAAAATATATCTTTGTAGGGATAAGTGTATAGCCCTTTTCTTTTGTCTTTCCAAAAAGCTTTCGCAACTCTTGTTTGTGTACCAGAAGTTTTCTGGTCCTTTCCGGATCTGGTCGGGTGAACCTATCGGCCTGTGGATATGGGCTTATATGTGTATTTAATAGATAGAGTTCGCCGCCCATTATCCTGGCATAGCTATCTTTTAAGTTTGCCCTTCCCTGCCGTAGGGACTTTACCTCGGTTCCGACGAGCACAATTCCAGCCTCAAACTTCTCTTCAATGAAGTAATCGTGAAAGGCCTTCTTGTTCTGACAGACTATCTTTATACTCATTTATATTATCCGTTCTATGCTGGGTCTATAATCCTTCTTTGAATAGATAAATATTCCATAGATACGAATCCCTATGAAAGTTAACACTAGAAGGATAGCGCCTGAGGCCGCCGAGACCAGGTCTGGGCTGTAGCCAGGGGTTAAAGGTGAGATGTACATCTGGCCGATAAGAACCCCGATGATGAATCCTGCGAGGGGTAATAGATAGAACATAAAACCTGCCTTAATGGCAGTCGCTGGCCCGATTGTAATTAAAACCCTATCACCTTCCTTTGCATCTATCAGGTTCTTGGCCTCTATAAGCATTTCTGTTTCATCCGTGCTGATACAGAACTGCCTGGATCGACACTTTTCACATGCTGGACTTCTCGATATCTTTATTAAGGCACAATTGCCCCTCACTTCGACCACTGTACCTTCTTCTTCAACCATTTTTTGATACTAACAAAGGAGGTTGTGTGTTTTCAAGTCAATCCTTACGAGATGTTTGGTTTAAAGATCTTAAAACCCTTGACTAAAAACCATCCGCTGTGATTTTATACAAAATCTAAATAAGACATGTTATGATATTCAGTTATTACCATCGGCTATCATATGCAGAATGCAAAAATAAAAAAACTTATAATTATCATCTCAATACTCCTGTTACCGGCACATGCGGTGTCTATTAGCAAAGTCTCTGTTGCTATCCTTCCATTAAAACTCAATACGCCGGAAGGCCTGGAATACCTGAAGGGTGCATATATGGATATGCTCTCATCCAGGATAGGATCAGATGGTAAAATCCATATAATAGAGGAGGCAAAGATCAGAGATGCTGTTGGTGCATTAGAGGTATCTGCAACTACAGAAAGGACCATGTCGTCTCTGGCAAGGAAGATTGGAACAAATCACATTATTGATGCCAGTCTCTCTCTTATAGGGGAGAACCTGAGCCTCGACGTAAAAGTGTTTGAGGCCTCAAAGGTGAGTTTCTCTAGTCTTATGTATAAAGGTAAGGGGCTGGGTTCATTGATGGATATAATAGACAAACTCGCCCTCAGCACAAGGGATATAGTGCTTAACGGTAAAGCCGTGGATGCCGTGGTGACGAAGACATATACAGGAAGATTTGAAAGGGACCTAACAGAGGCAGCTTCTATTGAACACAAGGAAGGCAGAATAGAGGAAGATATAATAATAAGGAGAGAAAGAGAAGAAAAGAGAGGCCCCTGGAAGAGCGAGAGGTTTCAAAAGGCGTTCAAGGCGATAGAGGTAGCAGATCTCGATAATGATAATAAGAATGAAGTGATTGTCATGGATGAGGATGACCTCTTTATATATGTCTTGGAAGATGAAAGACTGTTGTTGAAAAAGGAGATTAAGGGCACAACACTATTTAAAAACTACGGTATTGCAGTCGGTGACATAAATGGCGATAGCCGAACAGAGATATATATCAGCAGGATGTATGGTGACAGGCCTTCTTCTTCGGTAATCGAGTTCGTTGATGGGGATTACGAGGTCATTGTAAAAGGCCTCCCGTGGTTTATGCGATTGCTCAAGAGACCTGGAGGTGAGAATATTCTGATAGGGCAGAGATTCAGGGCAGTAGACGGTTTTTATGGTGGTGTAAGGTTGCTAAAATGGGAAGGTGGGGTCATTGAAGAATATGGTTCACTCAATACCCCGAGAGCTGTGGGGTTCCATGGTTTTGAAATGCTTGATCTCAACAATGATGGTTCGGAGGATCTGATATCTCTTGATAGCAGTGATCGCTTAAGGATATATGAAACAGGAGATGGTAAGGGCTGGAGACAGGCATGGAAGAGCCCAGGGTTTTACGGTGGAAGCCTCAACAATCTCGAGCACACCCCTCCAGAGGCTTTATATAATACCCCTGAGAAGATAAACATAAAAGGGAGGATACTACACAGGATTACCGGCGAT
>JAUXIU010000101.1 GCA_030620895.1 Deltaproteobacteria bacterium | reverse complement strand
TTGCTTTTTTTAAAGTACCTGAAGAATTCGCTCTCCGGTGTTAAGACCAATGTGTCTTTGGCTCCAAGTGTTTTCTTATAGGCCTCCATTGTCTTCAAGAAGTAAAAAAACTCCGAGTCTTTCGTATATGACTGTGCATACAATCTGGTGGCAACTGCATCACCTTGACCATTAAGGACCTGCGCCTTTCTCTGCGCTTCAGAAAGGATGATCGTTCTCTCCCTGTCTGCCTGAGCCCTTATGGCCAGAGCCCTTTCTTCACCCTCCGAACGATACCTCTTTGCCTCCCTTTCCCTCTCCGCTCTCATACGCTCAAAAACAGCCCTTTCGTTCTCAGGCGGAAGATCAGCTCTCTTGATCTTCACATCTACAACTTCTATACCGAAAGACTTGGCAGCCTCATTGGTTTTCTCGGTTACGGCCTCCATAAGCGAGGCCCTTGTCTTGGCTATTATATCTACGAGGTCATGTCTACCAAGCTCTTGCCTTAAGTTTGAGAAGATTATGTCATCGAGCCTGGACTGAGCCCCGGTTTCATTTTTGACAGTCTGATAGTATTTTAACGGCTTTACTATCCTCCACTTGGCATAATTGTCTACAACGAGGTTCTTCTTATCTCTTGTAATGATAACGGAAGGAGACGCATCGTACAGAAGAAGTCTATTGTCAAATCTAATCACCTGCTGCAGGAATGGTTTCTTAAAGTGTAGTCCGGACTCCGTTATCACCTTCACCGGTTTACCGAGCTGAACAATAAGAACCGATTCTGTCTGTTCTACTTGAATGAATGCCTGAGAAACTACAACCAGAAAGGCAACAATGATAATGATAGCAATAATCGATGCACTCTTCATTTTTTACCTCCTTCCATAGACCTCGATCCTCGACCCAAAGGAATATAGGGCAGGATATTTCTTTGCACATCACCCTCTATTATAATCTTTTCCATCCTGCCCAGGACAACCTCCATGGTTTCTATATATATCCGCTTTTGAGTTACATCCTTTGCCTTTCTATATTCCTTAAGAACCTGAAGGAATCTGCTTGTGTCTCCCTTGGCCTTATTGATAGTGGCCTCCTTGTAGGCCATGGCCTCGTTGATTATCTTTTCCGCCCCTCCCTTTGCCTTGGGTATTATATCATTCTTGTAACCCTCGGCCTTCTCAACGGCCTTCTCCCTGTCCTCCCTCGCACTTGCCACATCCTTGAAGGCAGCAATAACCTGTTCGGGGGGAAGCACATCCTGAAGCTGGACTGTATCTATGACTATACCGCTATCATATCTATCGAGTATATCCTGAAGAAGGAGCTTCGTCTTCTGCTGCACCTGAAACCTCCCTTCCGTCAACACATCAGTTATAGGGGTCTTCCCTACCACCTCCCTCATTGCCGCCTCTGCTGAATCCTTTACTGTCTTTCCCGGGTCCCTTACATTGAACAGGAGGGCAATAGGGTCTTTAATCCTGAACTGGACGATGAATTCCACCGCAACGATATTCTCATCCCCTGTCAGCATGAGCGCCTCTTCCTTCACCGGTCTATACCTTGACGGGGGGCCGGGGTCTATTGTTTGGAATCCGATCTCCAACCTGTGGACCTTGGTTACCTGTGGCTTCAAAACCTTCTCTATGATTGGGATCTTTAGATGAGGACCAGGTTGCGTAGTCCTTACAGCCTTCCCGAACCTCTTGACAACACCCAGTTCTTCAGGGGCCACTACATAAAAACTGCCGATTGCCAGCACAATCAAGACAATGATGACGATTATCACACCAAAGGCCGGAAGCTTATGCTTAATTCCTTTTGAGAAGTCTCCCGCCTTCTTAAATACCTCCTCCAGATCAGGGATTTTCCCCCCTTCATCGCCTCCACCTCCTTGGCCAGGATATTCCACCATATTAGTTCCTCCTAGATAATATTTAAAGCAGACGGGTAGACTACATCTATTGATAAAAAAGGTCAATAGATAAATTCCACAGCTTAATGCCTGCTATAAAACTATTAATACAACGCCGGCAACCATAATTACGCTCCCGATAAGTCTCTCCTTTATATTCTCTTCATAAAAGATAAGCCAACCGTATATAACGCTAAAGATAAGGCTCGTCCTTTTTACTGATATCATATATACAACATCGGTCAGACTTAAGGCAACAAAGTGTGAAATTACCATAACCGCAGTAAAAAAACCTATTGCAAGAAAGGACATCGGTCTGGAGACAACTTTGCGAAATAGACCGCGATAGCCAATAATACATGAGAGTATTATAGTCAGGATAAATGGATAAAAGAAACTAAAGAAGATAGGGCTCGAGTGTTGAACGGCCACCTTTGCCAATGTTGATGTTATGCTGTATATAAATGCAACAATAATCATGAGAACGGATCCCCTCTCCCTTCCAATGGCCCTTATAGGTTCAAAGAGGCCTTCTCTGGACATCTTTGCATTCAAAACATATGCACCAACAACTATTAAGAATACACCAACCAGGCCAGATAAATCCGGCAATTCACCAAGGAAGAGAAAGGCTATTAAGATGATAAAGGCAGGGCTCAGCGCCATAAATGGGATTGTAAGTGAAAGGGGGGAGACTCTTATCGCCTTTACATATAGCAATATGGCAGTTATCTCCAGGGGAAGGAGAATAAGTACAGTAAACCAGAAGGTCCTATCGAGATCAGGGATTGGAATAAATAATAAGACCAGCACGAGGAATGGAAGGGCATACCCTTCCCTCACCCAGGCTATTACATACTCATTTGTATCCCTAAGCCTCCTCTTACTCAGGGCATCTGCTGTGGCGAGCGAAAAAGCAGTCAGGAGTGCAAATGGTATCCATGCCATCTTTATGCTATATGACCATCCTCATTTATCAAGCATTCTATTTCTTTTTCAAAAACCCCTCAAGAAAAATATTTTCAGGAACTCAACCTTTAATTAATTTAGAGATAATCGAAAATCTATACAAAATCTATATATAATTGGCTTTGAAAGCGATTTTATAATTTATTGACGAAAAGAGAAATTCGCATTATAGTATAGTCTCATTTTTAATGGCATCCGGCGATTAATAATATGAAGGTGACGAATATAAATAAAAAAATTGTGCTGGTGGTAAAGAGCATAATCGATAGCGATTTACGTCTGCTTAATCTCCTTAAAGGGCTTGACTATAATATTTATATCGCACCAAACAGCTATGAAATTATGAAGATAGCCTCAAAATTTCCACCCATCATTATCCTTCTGAGCCTCAATACACCAGAGTCGGATGGGTTGGAATGTCTCACGCATATAAGGAAAGATACAATACTGGAGAAGGTGCCGGTTATCATGGTATCAGAAAAGGAAGACCAAAATAAACTTCAAGAATCTCTAAAGCAAGGTGCAAGTGCATATCTAATAAAACCAAGCGGTTTTACTTCACTCTACAGGGTTATCCAGAAATTGACGGAAGAAAATCCACGCGAAAACCTTAGGGCAAGGGTTATCTTCAAGGTTGATATCTCATATAACGGGGTTAAGAAGATATGCTATGGCGCCAATTTATCAGAGAAGGGTGTTTTCATTAGGATGACCAAGCCGATCCCCATCAATACAAAGGTTCGACTCTCTATGCACCTTCCAATTAAAAAACCCATCATGCTCGACGGCATTGTCATAAATATTGTAGAGCCGGACAAAGGTCGCTTTATCGAACCGGGTATATGCGTCCATTTCACTAACATTGACATTATGACACAACAAGGTATACAGCGATTTGTAGAGGAATTGCTGATATACGATTTCGATTCCCAGGTAATAATTTAAGGTTGTTGGAATACCTTAGCTATATCCTGTTTTTGCCGCTTCTCGGTTTTAAAAGTACACGTGTCTTTTTAAACCAAAAGCCGACGCAATTGTTCTGGAAGGAAATGTCAGCTGTTTAAAGTTTAGTTCGTCTATTAGATAATTATAAGTCTGACGAGAGGAACTTATAGAGCCTTCTACAGCCGTTATCTTTTTCTGTAATTGAAAAACATCTCCATCAGCCTTCAGGTCTGGATACCCCTCTATTACTGAAAATAATCTTTTCAATTTTCTTGTTAAGGAATGCTCAGCCTCACTCCTTTCCGAAAGCATGTTGGCACCTAATGCCCTACCCCTCGCAATCAATACATCGGAAAGGAGTTCCTTATCATGCGCCATCCTCTCTTTTAGTATGTGCATTAGATATTGAACCAGATCATGGCGCCTTCTTAAGTGTAGTTCTATCTCATTCCATCGATTATGCAACTCTTCTATTGCCGCTACAAAACCATTGTATACAGTTGTTATCCAAATAATAAATAGAATAGACCCGCCTATAATTATCCATTTTAACATATAGCTACCCTCCTAATATCCCTACTATTCTCCCTTCAGAATCTGATGGAGTGTAACTATGTCAGAGATCACGTATTCCTTAACGGCCGATGGCAGTTTTATCTTAACCTCATCACCAACCGCCTTATTCAGGAGAGCCGCACCTATAGGAGAACTCAATGATATCTTGCCCTCCTTTGGGTTAATCTCTTCTGGTGTTATGAGTTCATAGGTTATTAAATTTCCGTTATTAATATCTTCGACAGTAACCTTAGTCCCAAATCCTACCCTATCTCTCGGTATGGCATTAAGGTTTATAGATGAGAGCGAACTTATCCTCGATTGTAT
>JAUXIU010000069.1 GCA_030620895.1 Deltaproteobacteria bacterium | reverse complement strand
TGAAGAGATTCCACAGATGGTTTTGAAGAGGGAGATTAAAGATAGAACCGATTTGAGGGAAAGAAAGATGGTAACAATCGACGGTGAGACGGCCAAGGACTTTGATGACGCTGTTTCTATAGAAAAGACAAGAGGCGGATACAGGCTTTGGGTATCCATTGCCGATGTAAGCCACTATGTAAGAGAGAACTCTATGCTTGATTTAGAGGCATTTAAGAGAGGGACTAGCATATACTTCCCCGATAGATGTATACCAATGCTCCCAGAACCTCTGTCAAATGGTATATGCAGCCTGAATCCCGGCGTAGATAGGCTGGCCTTTACCGTAGAGATTGACTTTGATGGAAATGGGGTGCCGCTCAAAAACAGATTCTACGAGAGTGTTATAAATAGTAAGGAGAGGCTCACATACACTACTGTTAAAGCACTCCTCCTTAATGAAGACAAAAAGTTGAGAGAGCGGTTCTCAAATATTTTGGAGGACCTTTCAATAATGAATGAGCTCTGCCTTAAGCTTAAAGCCAGAAGGGATGAAGCGGGAAGTATAGATTTTGATCTCCCTGAGCCACAGATTATTATTGACATAGAGGGGAAGATTGAGGATATAGTCAGGTCGGAGAGAAATATTGCCCATCAGATTATAGAGGAGTTTATGCTCTCCGTGAACAGGGTGGTTGCAACCCACATGGCCACGGTGCCATTCCTTTACAGGGTCCACAATGAGCCTGATAACGAGAGCATCCAGGGATTTATGGAGTTCGCCCACAACTTTGGTTACAGTCTGAAAAAGAAAAAGGATACATCTCACCTCTTCCAGGAAATACTGAAAAAGGCAGACGGAAGGCCCGAGGAGAGACTTATAAATCATGTATTGCTCAGATCAATGAAGCAGGCCAGGTATTCTGAAGAGAATACCGGGCACTTCGGTCTTGCATTCGACAATTATACACACTTCACATCTCCTATACGGAGATACCCCGACCTGGTGGTTCACAGGCTATTAAAGCGGATGGCAAAGGGAAGGTACACCACGAGAGAGAAAAAGAGATGGGAAGCACTTCTCCCTGATATTGCAAATCAGAATTCAAAGAGGGAGAGGATTGCTATGGAGGCAGAACGGGAGATTGTAGACCTAAAAAAGGTGCAGTTTATGAAAGATAAGGTTGGTGAGTTATATCCCGGGTTTATTTCAGGAGTTACAAGCTTTGGCCTCTTTGTGGAACTGACCGAATATTTTGTAGAAGGGCTGGTACACATATCAGGACTGATGGATGATTACTATACCTTCATTGAAAAGGAACACTCACTCGTGGGCGAACATACGAAAAAGAGATACAGTATCGGGGACAACGTGCAGGTACAGATTGAAGGGGTTGACCTGGGGAAGAGACAGATCACGATGAGGCTTATTGAAGATATGGACTACAGACTTAAAAAACCAGGCCGTACAGTAAAGAGGAGTAGGAAGAGACGGAAGAAGGGGAAGAAAGATGAGATCCTACCTCGGTTATAAAAACATAAAGAGACTTAAACAGATAGTAACGATCCTTATCAAACATGGTTTCTACCCCCTCTTGGAAAGACTCCATCTCACCAGGCTTATCTCCATATCCGAGAGGTTGCGGGTCAAGAAGGCTATGCGCATGGGAGAGGCCCTGCCAGATGCCATTAGGCTCAGGCTTGCACTGGAGGAACTCGGTCCAAGCTTTATAAAGCTCGGTCAGATATTGTCTACAAGGTCTGATCTTCTTCCCGAGGAATATACCAGGGAATTGCTGAAATTACAGGATGAGGTACCACCATTCGATTTTAAAAATGTTGTTGAAATCGTAGAAAGGGAGCTAAAGGCACCTTTGGCAAAGCTCTTTCAGAATGTGGAGGAAAGACCCGTAGCCGCTGCATCTATAGCCCAGGTCCACAGGGCTGTAACAACAAATGGCGATGATGTTGTAATAAAGGTTCAAAGGCCTGGGATAGGGGAGATTATAAGTACAGACATCTCTGTCGTCATGTACATAGCGCGGTTAATGGAGCGTTACATGCCGGAGAGCCGCCTCTACAGTCCGGTCAACGTGGTAGAGGAATTCTCAGCTATAATCAAAAAGGAGATGGACTTTACCCTTGAAGCGAGTTACATGGAAAGATTTCGTAAAGATTTTTCAGGCGATTCAAGGGTTCTTATTCCCAGGGTATTCTGGGGGCATACCAGCAAAAAGGTGCTGACGATGGAGAGTGTCATCGGTATTAAGGTCGATAACCTGGAAAAATTGAGGAAGGAAGATATCGATACAGAAGATTTAGCCCATCTTATTGCCGACCTCTTCTTCAAGCAGGTCTTCGAGTTCGGCACCTTCCACGGCGACCTCCATTCAGGAAACATCTTTGTCCTTGGCCCTGGCAGGGTCGCATTTGTAGACTTTGGTATAGTAGGCAGGATTGAAAAGGATATGATGGAAAACCTTGCAGATATCTTAATCGGTATCGTTAAAGAGGACTATGAACTCCTCACAAAGGTCTATATGAGGATGGGGATGATACCAGAGGACATAGATGAGATGTCTTTTAAACGTGAATATCATGACTTATTGCAACACTACTTCGGAAAGCCTCTAAAGAGTGCAAAATTTGGAGAATTCCTTGTTGACTATGTGGGACTTGCTGCAAGGTATAAGATTAGGTTGCCGCGTGATCTGCTGCTCCTGAATAAGTGTATTATTGAGCTGGAAGGACTGGCCAGGCTTTTATCTCCAGATATAGATATCCTCCGGGCGAGCGAACCGTATGCAAAAAGACTCGTGGCAAAGAGAATCAGCCCTTCATCAATTGCAGGAGTAGCCATAGATACCCTGAAGGAGTATCGAGAGCTGGCAGAAAAACTGCCCTCCCATATAAATCAAATCCTCAAGAAGATGATAAATGATAAATTTACGATAGATTTTAAGCATAAGGGGCTTGAAGATTTTATGGGGGAGATGGACAGGTCCTCAAACAGGTTGACTGTTGGAGTCATCATAGCAGCCCTTATCATAGGGACATCACTCGTCTTGGCCTTTGGTGGTGGGCCGTCCCTTTTTGGGCTTCCCATATTAGGCATAATTGGCTTTACATTCGCAGGTTTTCTGGGCCTTTGGCTAGCCTATCAGATCCTGAAATCCGGGAAATTCTAGGTATTATACACAACGTCATAAATAGAATTGTCTAAAACTCAACAATAATTTGATTGCACAGATTTATAGTTTCCACAACTTCTTTTCTGAAGATTAATTTTTACCTTTAAGACTTTATTGAAAAATCAGACCGGCAATGAATATAATAGTTACAGATAAGAGGTATCGGGCGACAAGCCCTTCAATACTGACCCTGGGTAATTTTGATGGTGTTCACCTTGGACATCAGAGGATACTGAAGAGGGTAGCAAAGAGGGCAGAACAGCTCGGCCTTCCGTCCGTGGCATATACATTCGAACCACATCCTCTAAAGGTAGTAGCCCCCCATAAGAGCCCACAGCTTATAACAACCAAAGAGGAGAAGGCAAGATTAATAGCATCATTTGGCATAGATCATCTTGTGCTAGCAAGGTTCACAAAGGAATTCGCCGCCAAGCACCCATTAGAGTTCATGAAGGATATCCTTGTAGGAAAGCTGAATGTCAGGGAGATGTGGGTTGGTCATGATTATACATTCGGGAAGGGTAAGGCAGGAACGGTTGAATACCTGAAGAGCCATGAACAGGAATTCGGTTTTAAGGTCAATATAGTTCCTGCTTACAAAAAAAAGGGTATTATTGTGAGCAGTTCCGGTGTGCGCAGATTTATAGAAGATGGAAAGGTTGAGGAGGCTGCCGGGATGTTGGGAAGACCCTACTCCATATCGGGTAAGGTCATAAAGGGAAGTAAGAGGGGGAAAGGCCTTGGTTTCCCTACTGCAAATATAAGGATAGAAAAAGAGCTTATACCAAAGAATGGTGTATACTCCGCCTATGTATTACTGGAAGGGAGAGAATATAAAGGTGCTGTAAGTATAGGCCATGCTCCGACTTTTGGCGGTAATAGACTCGGCGTTGAGGTCCATATACTTGACTTCAATATGTGTATATATGGTAAGGAGATAACAATTAAATTTATCAAGGGCCTGAGAGAGGAAAAAACCTTTAAAAATCAAAACTTATTGGCCGTTCAGATTAAAAGGGATATAGAAAGGGCAATAAGGAGTCTATGAAGATATCAGGCAGAACAAGGATATTGGGCATATTTGGGCATCCGATAGGGCACACCCTTTCCCCGGCTATGCATAATGCCGCCATAGAGGCTTTGGGCCTTGACATGGTATACATCCCCTTTAGCGTAAGACCGTCCAGGCTTAAGGATGCGGTAGAAGCCATAAGGGGGCTGGATATACTCGGTATCAACATTACGATACCACACAAGGAGGTTGTCATAGACCTCCTGGATAAACTGTCGGAAGAGGCCAGAGCCATCGGTGCTGTCAATACAATCATTAACTCTAACGGGATGCTTATTGGACTTAACACGGATGGACAGGGTTATCTGAGATCATTAAAAGGTGATGCAGGATTCAATCCAAAGGGAAGGGATATCGTTTTGGTAGGTGCGGGGGGCGCTGCAAGGGGTATCTTGACTGCACTCGCAGGCGAAGGACCAGCGTCAATAATTATAGCAAACAGGACAACTTCAAAGGCAGAGTCACTTGTCGATGAGTTTAAGGTAAAGTTTCCTGATATAGATTTAAGGGCATGTGCACTTGATACATCAGAATTGAAAGACCCACTTAAGACCGCAGCCCTTTTGATAAATACTACATCTTTGGGAATGGAAGGGAAGGGAAGGTTGGAACTTCCGCTGGAGGAAATGCCGGGCGGCGCGGTGGTATCGGATATAGTATATAAACCCCTTAAGACCGATTTTCTAAAGAAGGCCCAAGATCTTGGATTAGTCGTTCATGATGGCCTCGGTATGCTGGTGCAACAGGGTGCCATCAGCTTTAAGATCTGGACAGGTCTGGATGCACCTGTCGATATAATGCGCAATGTCGTTGAGAGGGCGCTAGAGGAGGAATGAAAGCCGTATTCGTAGCAGACGCCCACCTCAAAGGCCTTGATGATCCGAACCAGAGGCTCCTCTGCGCTTTTTTAGAGGGACTAAACGATATTGACATATTATTTATCGTTGGGGACCTCTTTGAATTCTGGACCGGTTATAACAAGGTCCTGTACCGTCAATTCTCCCCTGTCATTGAAAAGCTGATAAAACTCAAAAACAGAGGGACAAGGATTATATATGTCGAAGGCAACCATGACTTCTCCATTGGTCCATTTTTTAAAGCCAGAATGGGTGCCGACGTTTACCCGGATTCAGCGGTAATATTTATGGACGGTAACAAGATCTATCTTTCTCACGGTGACATAATAGACAGGAGAACTAGATATGTGCTTTGGAGGTGGTTTCTGAGAAGTCCTCTATTCCGTCTAATTAATAGCATCGTGCCATCTTCCTATGGCTGGAAGGTAGCGATGATGCTTTCAAAGAGAAGCAGGCGGTATATGGAGAGGGGCGTTATCCTTGAAAGGCTGCTCAGGGAATATGCCCGGAATAAGATAAAGGAAGGCTTCGATATCATAGTGATGGCACACTCCCATCTTGCCTGCATTTCAAAGGAGGCCGTAGATGGAAGAGATGGACTCTACGCCAATCCGGGTGACTGGGCTGGTAATCATAACTATCTTGTCTATGAGGACGGGAAATTCAGGGTTGAGAAGTTCAATGAATAATAAAAACCGTGGTGCGTGGATCGTGTATAGTGTATCGTAAATCGAACCACAATCCACGATTGAAGATTGTTAATGGTCATTTGAAAAGGTAAGGGTAAAGAGGCCAGTGTAGTAGTTGGGTTAAGGTAAAGTAAAAACAAGGAATTATGAATTAGGAATAAAAGAAACCGTTGTTCGTGATTCGTGTATCGTGTATAGTAGTACTAACCACGAATAACGAAACACGATTCACGATTCACGAATGTTTATTAAATCGACAAGATGTAATAAGCTTCTTCTAATTATCACTATACTCCTGCTTATTCAAATAACATCCTGTGTATCCAGGGCAGGC
>JAUXIU010000200.1 GCA_030620895.1 Deltaproteobacteria bacterium | reverse complement strand
TGCTAAAGATGAGATATATTTTAAAAAGGTTGTTCCTTTAGACGAGATTATATCTAATATTAAAAGGGTTACAACTACTTCTCTTAGAAGTGTTGCAACGAAGCTTCTGAACCCTGACGCCTCTACATTAGTGGCAATAGGCAGGGTAAATAAAGGTGGATTGCCAGGGGTCTTTAGAGGTAAAATATTTTATGGACTTGGTAAAAACATACAAAAACAGTAGGGCATTAATAAGAAGTATCCTAGTAAAGGAAATATGTATTATTAGGTATAATCAAAATTATACCAGGAGGAGTGATGCGTATACTGGTGGTTGAAGATGAGAAGAAGGTGGCAGGTTTTATAAAGAGGGGGCTTGAAGAGGAGACTTATGCCGTTGATGTCGCGTACGATGGGATGGAAGGACAGCAACTTGCAGAAAATAATGAATATGATGTTATAGTGCTTGATATAATGCTGCCCAAGAAAGATGGAATTGAGGTGCTTAAGGAGTTGAGGGAAAAAGATATAAAGACTCCAGTTCTTCTCCTTACGGCAAGAGATTCTGTCGATGATAGAGTAAGGGGGCTTGACAGCGGCGCAGATGACTACCTCACGAAGCCTTTTGCATTTGCAGAACTTACAGCCAGGTTAAAGGCATTAATGAGAAGAGGGGAATATGGACTCACTGTTTTGAAGTTTAAGGATATAAGCCTCGATCCTGCAACAAGGAGAGCAAAAAGGGGGGAGAGAGAGATAGAGCTTACAGTGAAGGAGTATGCTTTGCTGGAATATTTTTTAAGAAATCCCGATAGAGTGCTTACTAGAACGATGATAGCAGAGCATGTGTGGGATTATACTTTTGACAGTGAGACCAACGTAGTCGATGTATATATAAACCATTTAAGGAATAAGATAGACAAGGATGAAAAACAAAAATTTATCCATACCATAAGAGGGGTAGGATATGTATTGCGAGAAGAGGAGTGATATTCTTTTAATTAGTGAATGGCCTTAACGATACGTACAAAACTGACTCTCTGGTATACAACCCTCCTGACCATAAGCATACTTGCTTTCGGAGTAATATTTTCCTATACACTTTCCAGGATAATTGTCGATAGCGTAGACAAAAGGATAACCTCTGTTGCAGATATTATGGTCAAAACTGTGCTAAGACCTCCCCGCACCCTCAGTCTTCCTGAACATTTCGATATTATATTTGAGAGGTTCTTTGGTATAAAAACTGCGGGAAATTATATACAGGTTGTTACCTCAGATGGCAAGATAGAGGCGAAATCATCTACACTAGATGATTTTAATCTCCCCCTCTCTAAACAATCATACTTTAATGCATTGCATGGTAGAAGGTCGTATGAAATGGCAAATACTGCGGAGAACTTCCCGATCAGGGTTGTAACATACCCAATAATGTCAAAAGGTGGACTAGACAGTATACTTCAGGTCGGGGCCTCTATGGAAGGCACCCAGGAAATTGTCCATACGACTTTCTATTTATTTGTATTCGGTGGACCTATAACGGTATTACTGGCCGGCATCATAGGATGGTTCCTTGCAGGAAAAACATTGAGACCTGTAGATAAAATTACACAGATAGCGAGAAAGATTGGTGCAGAAAACTTGAATGAACGACTTAAAACCCCTGGTCCCAGAGATGAAATAGGGAGGCTTGCAGAGACATTTAACGAAATGATAGCCAGGCTCGAAAGGTCATTCAGGCAGATGAAGCAATTTACCGCAGATGCATCCCATGAGTTAAAGACTCCCCTGACTATAATGAAAGGAGAGATTGAGGTTTCGTTGAAGTCAGAGAAATCGGTTGAAGGACTGCGTTCTGTTCTTATAAGTGTCCTTGAAGAGACAGACAGAATGTCATATATAGTTAAAAACCTCCTTGATCTCGCCAGAGCAGATACAGATGAGGTGCCCATTCAACATACAAAGGTTAAGTTGGATCAGATACTTAGTGAAAGGTTTGAACACTCTTTAAAACTGGCTGCGGATAAGGGGTTAGAGATGAAGATAGTAAAGAATACGCCTGTTACTATCTTTGGAGATACTGTTGCACTCGGACAACTTATCTTCAATCTAATAGATAACGCCCTTAAATATACACAAATAGGCGGGAGTGTCGAACTATCACTGGATACAGATGGAGAATCAGCTATCATCAAGGTTACTGACACGGGTGTTGGTGTCTCCAAAGAGGATATGCCATACATACTTGACAGGTTTTATCGTGTTGACAAAGCAAGAACGAGAGGAGCAGGTGGGGCAGGTCTGGGTTTGAGTATATGTAAAGGGATTGTTGAAGCACATGGTGGCAGGATTGAAGTTGAGAGTGAGCTGGGAAAAGGCAGTACTTTTATAGTTTATCTGCCTTTAGCCCGAAAAGAATGAATTGTGAATAATGAATCAGGAATTAGGGATTGAGGATTTTTTTCTTTTTGACCCATAATTCATAATTCCTAATTCATACTTCAGTTCTTTCCATTATTCATAATTCATTCTTTCCGGGCTAAAGGCAGATAAACTATAAAAGTACTGCCTTTTCCTAATTCACTCTCAACTTCAATCCTGCCACCATGTGCATCAACAATCCCTTTACATATAC
>JAUXIU010000096.1 GCA_030620895.1 Deltaproteobacteria bacterium | reverse complement strand
TTTACGTCTATGCCTTCCTGCATCATGGGGGCAGTTACCATGAATATGATGAGCAGGACAAGCATCACATCGACAAGGGAGGTAACGTTTATCTGTGAAAGCAGTGCCTTTGTATTTGTCCTTGATGCTATCTTCCTCATCTTCTCAACTTGTTCTAATTCCGTAATTGTTTGTTTCAGTATTTAATTTAATTAGATAAAATTGTTTTTACTGTAAAAATCGTAAAAACAAGGGGTTGAAAATCTGTGAAATCTTTCAAAAATCAGCTTGCCCCGTTAAATATAAGAAAAAAACAAGACGTCACTTGATAAAACAATTACATGTATTTGGCAAGAACATAAAAAAGTAAAAGTTGTTATTTAACGGGGTGAATAATCAGTTTCCAGGTTTTTTTGCTCTGGAAACATAAAAATCCTTTGAATTGGCTTTTTTATAATTCATTATGTATTCTTAGTTTCATTTGCCTTATCTTTTTTAAGAAGCTTTTCAATCACGCCTAAGAGGTCTGTGGAGAAGTTATCCATCTCAGAGGTTATACGTGATATCCTCGTGGTTATGTGGTTATATGCGATTACAGCAGGGATAGCAGCAACAAGACCCATTGCAGTTGTTATAAGGGCTTCAGAGATACCAGGAGCCACTACGGCAAGGTTCGCTGCACCTTTAAGGCCTATACTTCTGAATGAGCTCATTAGCCCCCAGACCGTTCCGAAGAGGCCTATGAAAGGTGAGGTATTCCCTGTAGTCGCAAGGAATGGAACGGCTTTCTCCATTCGATTGATCTCCGTCAAAGTACTTCTTCTCAAGACCCTCTCTATATTATCAATCCCATCAGTAAAAGCAGACCTCTTTTGGGAGTCCTGGGTATCATCCATCTCTCTTTCGATAAACTGGAATTCTCTATATCCTTCTAAAAACAACCTGGCAAGTGGAGTGGTCTTAAAACTATTGCAGGCCTCAGATATAGCTGCAAACTGCCTCTTATCCCAGAAGAGGTCGTAGAATTGCCTCGTTTCCATTTCAGCTTTTCTGAAATATTTAAGCTTTTGTAATATAATAGACCAAGAGGCTATTGAAAAAAACAAGAGGATAATCAATACCAGCTTGATCATAGGACTAGCATTTACAATCATCCCAATTATACCCATAAGCCTCCTTGCATAGCAATATTTCGAATATCCAAACTATTCCCTCCTCTTTTTTAAATATATCCTTAAAAAATAACATCTTCGAATGTCTAAGTCAACCATTCGACTCACAAACCATTATACAACATATCATCTTACATTTCATTGACAGCTTAAAAATACTGTAATAGAATAAGACGGTTTTACCTAAATTGATGTACGGGGCGCAGGAATAGAAATAGTGAAAGATTATATACTAGTCGTTGTAACAGCATCGTCGATGGAGGAGGGGGAGAGGATAGCCAGGGCTGTCGTGGATGAGGGGATTGCCGCCTGTTGCAACATATTGCCGGAGATAAGGTCAATCTACAGATGGAAGGGTAAGATCTGTGATGAGAGGGAGGTAATGCTCTTTATAAAGAGCAGGGCCTCCCTTTTTAATGCCCTGAGAGAGAGGGTTAAGGAACTCCACAGCTACGAAATCCCAGAGATAATATCTTTCCAGATAGAAAGAGGTCTGGAAGAATACCTGAAATGGATAGACGGTTCAGTCAAGGGATAGCCGTATATGATCAAAGGTAGAGTTCTTATGCACAACCTGTGCTCTTCAAGCTATATGTGCTTGTTTTGGCTGATATAATATGCAGCTTTGGTTTTATTATCTATAAGGTAATAGAGAGCAAGAGGAGGTAGATGCTTGATGAGAGATAGAAGAAAAGAGTTTTAAGAAGCATCTGTTTTGGCAAAACAGCCTTTGTAAATGACTAAATATACTGCCCTTTGCCCTCTCTCAAATATTTTCTTGACAACACAATATGTTGTGGTATAAGATAGCCCCATCTACAATATAAGCCAATTTTCCTTTAAAAACAACCATTTAGTTTAACCTTGCGACTTATATGATTTAGTGTTTGTAGACATGGAAATGCGGGTGTAGATAAGATGTAATACACCGCTAAAAGGGCTTATATTGGATCATAAGGAATTATCTTTGATAATAACCATATCTAAGGAGGCTTTTGTATGACTGTAGGGCAGAATGTTCTTCTACCGGAAAAGGTTGGCAAAGGGAGGCAAAGAGATAGAGCCTCAAAGAGGGGATTAAAGACACCTGCTATTACTGAGAACGCCAGAAGGGTTCTTGAAAAGAGGTATCTGATTAAGGGCGTGGATGGCAGGCCTGTAGAGACAGTTGAGGATATGTTTGGGCGTGTAGCTGAAAATATTGCACAGGCTGACAGGCTCTACGACCCAGAGGCCGATTTAGAGAGGACTGCATCAAAATTTTACGAGATGATGGTTGAACTGGATTTCATGCCCAATTCACCGACTTTGATGAATGCAGGAAGAGAGCTTCAACAACTCTCTGCATGCTTTGTCCTTCCGGTAAACGACTCTATGGAGAGCATATTCGAGACAATAAAGCATACCGCCCTTATTCACAAGTCGGGCGGAGGTACAGGGTTTTCATTTTCAAGGCTCAGGCCATCTGGTGATGTTGTGGGTTCAACATCCGGCATATCATCTGGCCCCATCTCCTTTATGACCGTATTCGATTCAGCTACTGAGGCGATAAAGCAGGGTGGCACAAGGCGTGGAGCAAATATGGGTATTTTGAGAGTAGATCACCCTGATATACTACAGTTCATAACCTGTAAAGAAGATGGTAATAGGCTAAATAACTTCAATATATCCGTGGCTATTACAGAGGAATTTATGAAGGCTGCAGAGGCAGGCGAAGAATACAATCTAAAGAACCCGAGAACTGGAGAGATAACCGGAACACTCAATGCTAAAGAGGTGTTCGATAAGGTGGTGGATATGGCCTGGAGGAATGGGGATCCAGGAATAATCTTTATAGACAGGATAAATAGAGGCAATCCTACACCCCATATAGGTGAGATAGAGTCGACGAACCCATGCGGAGAACAACCGCTCCTCCCCTATGAGTCCTGTAACCTCGGTTCTATAAACCTGGCCAGGATGGCGGAAAAGAACGGAGATGGGAGGTATGTAATAGACTGGAAGAAGCTGGAAAGAATAGCCATAAACGCTGTTCATTTTCTTGATAATGTAATAGACATGAACCGCTACCCTATCGAAGAGATAGACAGCATGACAAAGGGTAACCGCAAGATAGGACTGGGAGTTATGGGGTTCGCGGATTTGCTGATTAGACTAGGCATACCATATGATTCAGATGAGGCGATAGATGTGGCAGAGAGGTTGATGGCTTTCATACAGGAGAAAGGCAGGGAGACATCCAAGGAATTGACCTTGGAGAGGGATGTATATCCAAACTACAAATATTCTACCTATGACGGCGTTATGAAAGTGAGGAATGCAACTGTAACAACCATCGCCCCTACAGGCACTATATCAATAATTGCCGGATGCTCATCGGGCATTGAACCGCTATTTGCCCTTACGTTTACAAGAAATGTGCTTGACGGTGCCGAACTTGTTGAGGCAAACCCAATATTTGAGGAGATTGCAAAGGAACAGGGGTTCTACAGTCCTGAACTTATGATGCAGATAGCAAAGACTGGTGGATTAAGCGAATTAGACGATATACCGGAGGAGATAAAAAAGATATTCGTTACTTCACATGATATATCTCCAGAATGTCACATAAAGATGCAGGCTGCTTTTCAGAAATATACGGATAATGCAGTCTCGAAGACGGTCAACTTTTCCAATAATGCTACCCCCGATGATGTAGGAGAGGTTTACAGGTTGGCCTATAAACTCGGTTGTAAAGGTGTTACTGTATACAGGGACGGAAGCAGAGACGTGCAGGTGTTGAATAAAGGGCAGGAGACGAAGACAAAAACAAGAGATAAGGGGGTGAAGAGGGGGAGCCAATCTGTAACTCTCAAGCAGGAATCTACAGATATCCTTATTCCGAAACCGAGGGGCGAGGTCACCTTTGGAGCAACAAAGAAGATGAATACCGGATGCGGCAAACTCTATGTAACGATAAATGAGGACGAGAAGGGAAAGCCGTTTGAGGTTTTTACACAGATCGGTAAAGCAGGGGGATGTGCTGCCTCCCAGTGCGAGGCCATAGGTAGACTTGTTTCTCTCACCCTTAGAAGCGGAATTCCTACCGAAGAATTGATAATGCAACTTAAGAGTATTACATGCCACAAGCCTGCAGGTTTCGGAGATTCAAGGGTATCATCTTGCTCGGATGCTGTTGCAAAGGCCCTTGAATGGTATGTAATGTATAAGGTCAATGTCGACAAAAAATTTAGCGATATCTTACTAATAGATACTAAACCGGGTAAAGGAGGGAATGGAAAGGGTAAGCATTCTTCCGGATATAACGTGGCGCCGCTGCAGATGGGTGCATGTCCCGACTGTGGAGGGGGTGTGGAACACGTAGATGGCTGTGCCGTATGCCGCGGCTGTGGATACTCGGAGTGTTGATAGAGAGAACTGACGACTTCGTAAAAAGCGGGTACCCTCTGGGTGTGCTGCGTTACGCTGCATCCTTCGTCATTGCGGCGTAGCTATAAGTACGCCTCATTCCTCAGGACTTGTGTGCCTTGCATATGAGTTTTTTACAAAGCCGTCTGCTTTCGAGGCTTTTTAAGAAGTCATCATAACTGAAAAACTACAACCACTT
>JAUXIU010000037.1 GCA_030620895.1 Deltaproteobacteria bacterium | reverse complement strand
GCTCATAATTTCATCTATATTTTTTCTGCTCCCTTTTACAATAATGGTATTTGTTCTAGCATCAGGCGTCACGGTCCCTTTATTGCCTATAATCTTTTTAAATTGTCCTGAAACAGTTGCTGCCTTTGCGTAATTTAGTTGGATAATCCCAATCTCCAGCATATCTTCTTCCTTGGGTATATCATCCTCCTCCCCTATCCAGATGACGTTGTTTTCAATTGTGTAATTATAACCGTACGCCTTAAGCAGAAGATCTAATGCATCCTGTAGAGTGATATCTTTAAAACTAAAGGTTACCGTTTCTTCAACACCTCTGCTTATAATAATCCCCATATTGCTCTGCTGGGCGAGCGCCCTCAAGATATCCTTTATTTCAGCATCTCTTACCTCTATTGTAAAAAGCCTATCCCCTCCAAGAACCCTGTTATTAATGATGCTCTCCTTTTCTGCAGCAAAAGCTGGAAAGGATGACAGCATGGATAATAAAGCAATGACCAGGATTAACTTATTAGGTAGGACCTTTTGATATTGGTTTGGCATCGACACCTATCATCTATATGTTCGTGGTTCGCGGTTCAATTCACGATGCACGATTAACCATACACGATTCTGCTGGAGAATCGCCACAATGAACGGAAGGGCACGAAAGCGCTAAAGGGTTGGCCAATCTATGGTTTCTGCAAATCAAGTCTCAACTTCCCTCTCTCCCCGGAAAGTATTACATAATTCTTACCTATATCAATAACCTTGAAGCCATCGATATAATCTCTAATATAAACGATTTTGTCGTCTATTATAGCTGATGGTCTCTGTCTATTATAGATCACCGCCGAGAGTTTCAACTCAAACTCCATTGCTCTTGGAATGAGGGGTTTAAATGGATCCTTCCCCCATCTTATCCTAGGCATCTTTGTCCGTGGAAGAGGCTTTATGGTCGAAAGAGAACCCTCTGTACTTCTTTGTGCAGATGCTGGAGGAACCTGGAGAGAAAACTGGAGAAGCAATACTGCAATATACACCACTGACAATCTTTTCATGTTCATCTTGTTTACCCTGCTTACCTGGTTTGCCTAGTTTACTTAGTTTATATTGTTTGCTTTTTTAACCATGTGAACCATGTCAACCATGTTAACCTTATAAACCATGCTAACCATGTTATCCTTCCTCAAGCATATAAGCGCTTACATACAATTGAACCGAGAGTGTTGGCGCAGTCTCCTCTGTTGAATCAAGCCTGATATTATCTATAGTAAATATCCTGGACATCCCTTCAAGTTGATGTATATAATCGCCAAAAGGCTTAAATCTTGCATCCATTGCAATCTGAAAAGGTATTTTCAAATATTCACCTTCATCCTCAAGTGGAAGAGGTTTTAGGGTTTTAAAGTGAATATCTCTTCTATTCACTTTTGTGAGTTCTTTCAAAACACCAGAAATTTCCTTCTTAGATGGAAGCCTCCCCTGTAATAACATAAATCGCTCTTCAATTTTCTTAAGATTATTTTCCAATCTCTGTAAACTCTTCACCAGTTTCGGTATTGACCTGATCTCAGTTCTTGCTCTTCCAATCTCTGTCTTTATTCCCTGCTCTTTTGTTCTATAGACTTCAATGTTATTGATATTGACAGTATGTATGTATTCATAGAAGAAGAATGAAAGAGATATAACTATAAGCAAACCTATAAGCTCTTTCCTGTATTCATTTATTCTCGCGAAGTCAATACCGCGTATTATCTCCAGGGGATTATTCATTACGAATATAATCCATGTAATGTTTTTACTGCAAAATTTATAAAAACAAAGATTTGTTTCCAGGGGTTTTTGCACTGGAAACATGTAATGTAATCTGTATAACCAGAAAACCTCATATTTTTACAGGACCTCTGAAGAGGCCTTTGATTTACTAGCCTTAATCTCGGTACTAATCTCGAAATCGAAAAGAATCTTTTCGGGCATATCTCTCTTTTGTGAATAACCCAGATTGACATTATCAAAATATCTCGAGTTCTCCAGGATAAAGATAAATTCTGCGATTGCACTGTTATTCATAGATGTCCCTGCAAATTGCATAATCTTCTTACTCTCTCCGTTATCTACGTCTGAAGACGAAAGGCTGGTCAACCATATCTTTTTTGGCATATTGTCGCTAAGGAATTTAAGTACCGCTGACCATGGGATCTGATATTCGAGCAATCCGTATATTATCTCAACCCTCTTCTTAATATCGGCCTCACGTTTCTGGAGAAGCCTTGTTTTGCCCAGGATTTCTTTATATCTATTGTGCTGATTTATCAGAACCCCCCTTTCACTCTCGAGCATGAGAAGACGCCTGTTCATGTCCTTTATAACTCCATTCTGATATATATAAATGGCAGCTAATACCAAAACAAAGAGGATAAAAGCTGGCTTCAATAGAGACCTTGCTCTTGTGATTAACCTCTGTAGCTTTATCTCTGCCGGTATAAGATTTATTCTTTCTATCATTCACAATATCTCAGAATTCGTGAATCGGGTATCGCGTATCGTGTATCGAAACACGAACCACGAATCACGAACGACGGTTTTTTTGTCATTCTTCAATCTTTTCATCATGCTCTTCTGGTTGCCAATCCAACTGCTACGGATAAAGCAGGGAGACATTGTTTTATTGAACCTGTATCAATTCTCTTCGGTATCTTTACGTTCCTTAGCGGGTCATCTACAAAACATGGTATATTAAGGATACTGGAAATATATTCATCCAATCCTTTAAGCATTGATGAACCTCCTGAAAGATAAATCCTATCCAACGCTCCTTCTCTGAATTGAGCCATATAATAGTCAAAAGAAAGGCTGTTTTCATTGATGAGTCTATCTATTAATGGTATTATAAATTCCATTACCTTTGGGTTATCTGCTTTCTTAGACAAGCCACACCTTATTTTCTCTTCTTCTGCACTCTCCTCATTACTCAACATACCATCTGCAACAGCCTTTGTTATATGCCCACCGCCAACCATAATCTCCCTTGCAAATCGCATCTTCTTATCCTTTAAAATAACCAGTGTGCTGCTTGATTCCCCTATATCAATTACGGCGTAACTAGGACCATCTTCCCATGTATTGTTCAGGTCAAAGGAGCCAAGAAGCGCCATCGGTATAACATCCACTGCCACCACCTCTCTTGAGGTACCTTTAAATATTCCTATAAGGTCCAAAACATCATCTTTCCTGACACCAAATACGATGATTGAATAAAACTTTCCTGACGCCCGATCAACCTCTTCCAGTATTACAAAGTCACATACAAAATCTCCACTACCTAGGTCCGTCCCCTTACGAAACTCCCAGATTACAGCCTTCTTTAAGTCCTTTTTGGGCATAACAGGGATTGTAAGGTGCCTTATTGTAATATTTTTGCTGGCGATGGCAGAAGCCAACCTCCTTCCTTTAATTCCTTGTGACCTCATCGTATCAGCAAGTAATTTCCCGAGCATCCCACTGCCACCTTCCATTGGGGAAGGTACCTTTATATATGTTGCCGCATCTAATTCATAATTACCTCTCCGGCCTTTAAATTTTATCACCTTAATGGAATACGAACCTATATCTACCCCTAAAAGGTTTTCTCCCCAGAAGGCGAACATCACAGTTAATTGCCAACCTTTGCAAGATAGAGCTCTTTCAGAACGGCAACCTTATTCATAACGTCGTCCCTGGTTGCATGATTGTCTTTATCTGTTAATCTTAAAAAGCCTTCATAATGCGATATAGCATCATTTAGTCTCCCAATCTTTTCAAAAGAGATTGCGATATTTAGATGTGGATCTGGAGACATTGGTGCAAATTCAATAGCCCTCTTGAGATACTCTATGGCTTCTATGTTCATCCCCTCATCGCTCAGGAGCGCACCATAATTATTGAGGCTTTCAGGATATTCGGGTCTCAATTGAAGCGCTATTTCAAAGAATACCTTTGCACTGTCGATGTTCCCAATATCCATAAACGCCAGACCCATATTGTTGTACGCCTCTGTATATGATGGCATAAGTCTCACAGCGGTTTTAAATTCCTCAATTGCTTTCTCAAGTTTTCCTGAGTTATACAACTCTATACCCGCCATATTATGTTTCCTGGCCTCAGCAACCTTATCCGTTTCTGGCAGTCCAGCGGTTGCTCCATTATGGGAATTCAGATTAATATCTTCATCATGAATTGCAGCATTACCCGGTTGTGAAAGGATATTCGTATCACCCATCTCTGACTTATTAAGATAGAATACGGTTATCATAAAGATAAAGAAAAAGGTCAATAAGATAAGGATTACAAGAAGATAAGGATTAATCCTCTTCTTTCTTTCGTTTATTGAAGAGATGTATGTCAACCCTCCACTGGTTCGTTCTCCCTCTATTTTTTTCAGCGCTTGATGAATTATACTCATTTCAATCTGCCCCCTCTGTTCGGTCAGCAATCTCCTTAAATTGTGAAATACACTTAAAATAAATTATCAGCAATCATTTAACGGCTTTGTATTTTTATGGATAACACCATAGTTACTTGATAATAACTTAGTATAAGCAAATACAAGAGTCATCCTCACTGCCTTAGCATTCGGACTGGTCGCACTAAGATACGGGCGTATCTCGTGATACCGTTGCCAACCTTTGGTATATCAATATCAATCTCCTTCTTGATTGCACCTTCGGCATTAAGCTCGTTCTTGACCCTGTTTGCTATATCTCTGTTAATAATCCTTTTATCATCCACAAAGGCAGCGGTAAGCGCCCTGTCACAGAATGTATTTATCATACGAGGGGTTCCCTTGCATGTCGTATAGATTATCTGTATGGCCTGTGGAGTAAATTTTACACTGCCTTTGCCGCCCGCGATATTCAACCTGTTAAATATATACTCTCTTGTCTCATCAAGGTCTAATGGCTTTAGATTGTACCGGAGCAAGATCCTTTGATTGAGTTGCCTCAATTCTGCCATCTTAAGAAGCTTATTCCTCAATTCAGGTTGCCCTATCAAGATTATCTGCAGGAGCTTCATCTCTTCAGTTTCCAGGTTAGACAACAACCTTATCATTTCTAGTGCCTTTGGATTAAGGTTCTGTGCTTCGTCTATTATCACCACTGCGTTACCGCCTTTATAGGCCTTCTCAAGCAGAAATGCATTAAGGGCATCAAGATGTTCCTTCATGGAGTTACTTTTCAGCCTTATGCCGAAGTCCTCATTTATTGTCTTCAGGAGATCTATATCAGAAAGGAGCGGATTTAGTATAAGGGCGCTTTCTACTGCACCATTGAGTTTATTCAATATTGTTCTCCATATTATGGTCTTTCCTGTACCCACCTCACCGTCTAGTAATAGAAATCCCTTTTTCCGTGAAATACCGAATAGAAGGAGGTCTATCGCCTCCTGATGCTTTTTGCTGGGGTAGAAAAACTTAGGATCAGGGGTTATATGAAAGGGGTTCTCTTTTAGGTAGAAAAACTTCTCGTACATCAGCCTCTCCTTTCAGCAGAGGTCTTAAAATCAAGGTCGATTTGCAGATTGTTAATCTCCTCAAGCGCCTTTTCATACGCAATCTTGTGCTTAAACCCTTTTTTTAGGAACTTCCAGATAAGTTTGATTTTTCTAACATCGGCTTTGCTGTACTCTCTGGCCTCCAGATCTCCCATTGGGATCCGTTTAGGGTTTATATAGCCCTTCTGTTCTAAGTAATAAAGCTTATGCCTCGGTATCCCTGTCGTCTCTAGCACCTGTGAAGTCTTCATACAAGCCTTCCTTTACATAACTATGCTTTAGGTTTCAAAACAAAACCATTTATATATTTATATATAAATCTATTTTTATACAGTTTATATCCCAAAATATATGGTATGTCAAGGATTTTTTTGTAACGCTGAATCTTCAAATTTTATAGAATACAATTACTTAAATTCTAAAAATAGGATATTATTTTTTCAATCTCTGGTTGGTTAGGGTTTAATGCAATAGAACTTCTAAACTCCTTCAACGCCAGTCCTTTCCTCCCCTGCTTTAGATAGAGTTTCCCGAGAGAGTTTATAGTCTTTATATCATCCCTATAATACTTAAGGGCCTCCTTAAATGCATCCTCCGCTTTATTTACGTTGCCCTGCTTTACACGAAGCTCAGCTATAGTGTACCAAACTTCGGCCTCCCTCCCCTTTTCTCCAAGCGCCAATTTATATTCATCGACTGCATCGCTATAACGCTCCATATCCCGGAGAATGTTTCCTTTGAGGAAATGGTAGTAATTGTTATTATTTATTTCTATTAGGTAATCAACTGCTTTTAATGCATTTATATATTCACCATTTTTGTGATACGCCTCTGTCAGGCCAAGAAGCGCTTTTGTATCGTCATTATTGTCATTAATATATCTACTGAGTTCAACAATGGCATCTTTGTAATTACCCGTCTCCATGAATCCTTTTGCAAGATTAAAAGTTGTCATTGAGTCTGTGGGGGCAATATCCCTTGCCTTTTTTAACAGCTTTATGGCTTCGTGGGCTTTGTCATCCTTATAAAATGTCATATAAAGGCTGGCAAGGTCTGTGTAAAACTGGGAGTTGTAACGATCAAGTTTAATTGTCTGTTTGATCTCCTCTTCGGCTTTTGCCAGATATAGATCTCTTTCTAAACCACCTGTATCATTTGTAAGTTTAATGAAGATATTTGCAAGGTTAGAGTGATACCCAGGATAGAGAGGTTCTGTCTCTATAGCCTTTGAGAATTGTAATAATGCCTTTCTAAACTCTTTTTTATTTACATGTTGAATCCCTTTCTCGTTATATAATAACGCACGGTAAGGGTTCAGGAGCCACAAAACAGCAAAAAAGAAGCCAAACGTTACCATGATATACGTCTTTCTCTTGCCTAACAGGTTAAATAATCTACTATTAGCCAATTCAAGGTTCAGGGTTTTATATAGACGATTATCACTGTTAGAACTTATTACATAACCGGCGTATGCAAAGAAATTTAAAAGGATGGCCGGGATATATAGATTAAAGTCAAACATGCTATGAGTAAGCATTGCAGCTGAACTCGCCATCACTCCTATCAGTATGCCTTTCTGTATAAGGGTGTTCTTTTTATTCCCTATAATCCTTGTGCCGTCCCTGAAATAGAAGTACAAGAAACCCAAAAATACCAAAAGCCCTGTAATGCCCAATTCAACTGCAAACTGAATATAATCATTATGTGCAAATGGATGGGTAATTTTCTTAAATTTGTTATCCTTATAAACCTGATAAACGGCATGAAATGTCCAAAAACCTGTACCAAAAAAAGGGCGGTCTTTAATGAGTTTAGCTGAGTTTTTCCAAATATCTATCCTATCATTGGTTAACTTGCTCATTGCAACTACAGATTTCACACGATCTATATTTTTACTGCGATCTTTACCTTTAGGTTCGTAGGACCAAAAAAATAAGATTGTTATAATAGCCATAACTATAGAGAGTGATATAATCCTTCGCCTATCGACAGAAAGAGAATTTGTCCTGACCAGGTATCCAAGGAGTACGAGACCAAAAAAAAGACCTATCCAGCCACCTCTTGAACCAGAAGCCAATATAGCGCCATAGTGTATGGCAATTAATAACAGAAAAATCTTCTGATCTTTGGTGGATTTAAGAAAGAAGAACAAGGATATGAGTAAAGGTGTAATTGTCAGAAGGTAACCTGCAAAGGTGTTTGACACAAAAAAGGGTCCTCTGGCCCTTTCGTAAAGCACGAAATATTGGAAAAATCCCAGCAAACAAAAGAGTGTCGAGAGGATAATCAGCACTCTAAATAATCTTATCCATGCCTCATCGGTCTGTTTAAATGTGGAGAGCAGTGTTCCAATGATGATAAGGCTGCCTATCGCAATCATATTGTAGCTTGTGCTTGATGGGTTTACTGAATAGAATCTGGAAAGCAAAATAATAAAAAGAAAGGAAAAGAGCAAAAGATTAATAGGAGAGATAAGCAATCTTAATCTTCCACGCGAAACAGAAGAAATTATATATATGTAGAAGGCAAATGCAGCTATAAGAGAAACCAGTGTAAGGTACTCAAGGCTTACAGGACCTTCAATAAAAGGAGTTAATACCAGGAGGGAAACGTATAATAAATAGGTAGCGGGGGATGTATTTTTTATATGTTCATGGGCCATTCATCATAATTCTTGACGACTTCGTAAAGAGCCGGGTACCCTCCGGGTGTGCTGCGTTGCGCTGAATCCTTTATCATTACAGCGTAATTGTAAGTACGCCTCATTCCTCAGAACCTGTACACCTTCGGATATCAACTTGTGGGTG
>JAUXIU010000198.1 GCA_030620895.1 Deltaproteobacteria bacterium | reverse complement strand
TGAGGTTTAAGGTTTAAAGCCTCTAACCTCCCTCCTCCAACCTCTAACACCATTGACCTCAATCCTCAAACTGCCTAGGATAGTCCCCTCAGGTCTGTAAGTTTCAAGTTTCAAGTGCAAGTTTCAAGATGCAAGGAAGGGCTTATTAACCTTGCCTTAGCTTTACACTCAGCCTTAACCTTTCTCCCCTATTTCCAGTCTTCCTCTTCTGATTTATCCTCTTCCTTATTTTCTTTTGAAAATTCTTTCCAGCCCATATCGCTGTCGCTGGTTACACCCTTTAACTTGAGGCTGAAGTCGTCTGGGTTAGTGGCCTGTCTGAGCGACTCTTCTAACGATATGTAATCTCTGTTCAGCAAGTCCATTAGAGATTGGTCAAAGGTCTGCATTTCATATGTTGAATGGCCCTTATATATAGAATCATTTATATCTTTTGTCTTGTCCTTATCCTCTATACACTCCCTGATTCTTGATGTAGATATCATAACTTCAACTGCAGGAACCCGGCCCTTCCCATCCTTTGTCGGCATGAGCCTCTGAGAGATAATGCCACTAAAAACTCCTGCCAACTGAATTCTAATTTGCTTTTGCTGGTATGGAGGGAATATGGCAACTATGCGGTTTATAGTCTCTGCTGCATCTATTGTATGCAGTGTGGACAGAACCAGATGTCCTGTTTCAGCAGCAGTAAGGGCTATTTCCGTGGTCTCGAGATCCCTCATCTCGCCTACCATTATAATATCTGGATCTTGTCTGAGTGCGGCCCGCAGTGATTCAGCAAAGCTCCTTGTATCAACCCCTATCTCACGCTGATTAATTATACATTTCTTGTCCTTATGGAGGAACTCAATTGGGTCTTCAATAGCAATTATATGACATGTTCTATTGTTATTTATGTAATCGACCATAGAAGCCATTGTTGTAGACTTGCCGCTTCCCGTGATACCGGTTACAAGTATGAGGCCACGTTGCTCCATGGATAGTTTTTCCAGTATCTTGGGCAGATGTAGCTCTTCAAACGACTGGATAACTATCGGTATTACTCTGAGGGACATGCCTGTTGCGCCCCTTTGCTGAAATACATTCACCCTAAACCTACCAAGGCCAGGCACACTGTAAGCGAGGTCGAGCTGATGTGTGGATTTGTAGGTTTCCTTTTGTGCATCTGTCATAAACCTCATAGCGACGTTTAAAAGGTCAGTAGGGGTAAGTCTATTGTAGTTTTTGATTGGAACAAGATTCCCGAATAACCTCATTATCGGCGGCAGTCCTGCCTTAAGGTGGACGTCTGATGCGTTTTCCTTTACTGCAGTATTTAATATTGTATGAAGATCTATCTCTGCCATTTTTTAGACCTCCTTCTTCTGTGGAGCCTTTTCGTGGCCTTTAAGACCGTATTGACGCAGAATCTTATCTTCTATCTCAAAGGCCTTATCGGTGTGCTCCATGAGGAATGCCCTTCCTGCTTCCCTTCCTTGCCCAATACGGATGCCATCGTATGAATACCATGTTCCGCTCTTTTCTATAATATTCAGCTTTGCCCCCATGTCCAGGATGTCACCTTCTTTGGATATCCCCCTGGCGTATATTATATCAAACTCCGCGTCTTTAAAAGGAGGGGCAAGCTTGTTTTTAACCACTCTTACCCTTGTTCTGTTCCCTATAATGTTATCAGCCTGTTTAATCTGCCCAATCCGCCTTATATCCAATCTTGCTGTGGCATAAAACTTGAGCGCATTACCTCCGGTGGTTGTTTCAGGGTTCCCGAACATTATTCCAATCTTGTGCCGTATCTGGTTAATAAATATCATGGATGTTTTGCTTTTGCTTATCGTACCTGCAAGCTTTCTCAACGCCTGACTCATCAGTCTTGCCTGGAGCCCCATGTGGGAGTCGCCCATATCTCCTTCGATCTCGGCCCTTGGAACGAGGGCCGCAACCGAATCTATTATTATAACATCAACCGCTCCGCTCCTTATGAGCACCTCTGCTATCTCAAGGGCCTGTTCGCCTGTATCCGGTTGAGATAGTAAAAGTTCGTCGGTATTAACCCCTAGCAATTGAGCATAGTTAACATCAAGGGCGTGTTCTGCGTCGATAAAGGCGGCTGTACCACCCATCTTCTGTGCCTCTGCCACTATGTGTAAAGCGAGGGTAGTCTTCCCAGAGGATTCTGGACCAAATATCTCTGTGATCCTTCCGTAAGGTATCCCTCCGACACCTAGGGCAATATCAAGTGCAAGTGAGCCTGTAGAGATTGTTGCTATATCTCTCTGAAATGTCCCATCACCCAGGCGCATGATCGAACCCTTTCCAAACTGTTTATCAATCTGGTTTATTGCCAATCCGATAGCCTTGGTTTTCTCTTCAGTATTCATAAATACCTCCTTAGATACATAATATATTATACTCAATTGTGATCATACCGTGCAAAGTGAAGATACAAAGCCCACAGGACGGGGCATCTTGACAGCAAAGAAATTTCCATGACCTTAGCACGCCTTGACCCCGCCTACAAGGCGGGGTCAAGGCGTGCATCCTGTTATACCGCTCTGTATGCGTATCTATTTAGTTTTCATCCGGAAAGTGCCCCCTTTCACCAGGGACAGTGCTCTCGGGTATCTAAGTTACAAGTTACAAGTTGCAAGACAG
>JAUXIU010000006.1 GCA_030620895.1 Deltaproteobacteria bacterium | reverse complement strand
TCTATCTTTTCAGAGAGGTGAAGAAGCTTTAATTCCAGTTCTTTCATGGATAGTTCAAGTCTGTTCTTCTCCTCCTCTATCTTGCTGACCTCCTTCTTTAAATATCCCAGGCTGTTATCCAGTTCTCCTATGTTTTGTGATGTAGTGCTTATTGCCTCTTCCTTAACAATCTCTTCACGACGCAATTCGTCTTTATCACTTAAAAGTTTTTCTAATTCCCCCTTCAAAATAAACGCTTTTTCCCTAAGCTCTTCAACCTCTTCTTCTCCATCCTCTTTCTCTTTAAACCTATTCTCCAGCTTCATTTCCAGATCATGGAGGAAACCCTCCTTGGAGGCCAGCCGGCCCTTTATTGCCTCGATCCTCTCTCCTGAAGATGCAAGTGATATCTTCGCATCGGTTACGATTCTTACAGCATTTTCCTTCTCAACAGATAACCTGTCGATCTCTTCAGAAAGTAGATTTATTGACTCCTCTGTTTCCTTCTGTTTGATCTCAGTTGAGTCTCTTTCCTTTATAAGCTCAGCCTTTTCCCTGGATATCTCTGCCAGTTCAGCCTCTACCTCATTAATCTCAAAGTCCAGCACCCCCAGACGTCCCCTTAACCTCTCCAGATCCTCCTTATCACCACGCTGCTTCGCCTCAATATTAACAAGCTCCAGGGCCTTCGAATGAGCCTCTGCCTTGGACTTGTCCAATATACT
Organism: Deltaproteobacteria bacterium; assembly: GCA_030620895.1. GTDB lineage: Bacteria > Desulfobacterota > GWC2-55-46 > S146-70 > JAUXIU01 > JAUXIU01. The sequence goes on along the minus strand of JAUXIU010000006.1, from coordinate 14,825 downwards.
CCTCTTGCCCGAAACCCTTTCAATCAGGCTGTTCTTCTCTACCTCAGCCCCACGAAGGCTCAGTCTCAGTTCTTCAACCAGGCGAGAGATTTCCTTTATTTCCCTCTTTTTCTGCAGGATACTACCCTCCTGACCGCCAGAGCTACCACCCGAAATCACCCCATACCGGTTTATCAATTCGCCTTCAGGGGTAACCAGTGTCTTTTTTATGGTATTTTTTCTCCAGATATCGATAGCCTCATCCAGATTATTTACCAGCGATACATCGCCAAGGAGTTGTTTGGCTATATGAAGATAACCGTTCTTTACAACCACATGATTTATAAGTTCATTTCCGTTATTGGAAGATCCTTCATTCTCCGTATCTATCGTCTCAACAGCAGTACTATTATTATATCCTTCCTTATCAATTTTAAGTGGCACAAAGGATCCCTTTCCGAAGGAGTGTGTTTTTAGATATTCTACAGCCTCTATGCCATCTTTCTGGTTCTCAACTACAATATATTGAAGCTTCTCTCCCAGTGCTGCCTCAACAGCTTTTTCATAATCCTGTTTCGTCTCTATAAAGTCAGCAAAAACGCCATGGATACCATGCAGGAAATCTTTCTGTAACCCCGCTCCCTTATCTTCTTCATATGCTGATCCATCTTTTACCCCAACAGACCTCATCACTGACCTTACACCATCCCTGAACCCATCAAAGTTTTTCTGTAAATCATTCAGAGTGGATAATCTGGAAGATAGAAGCGCCAGTTCCTCCTTTATCTGCCTTATAGAATCTTCCTTTCGCATGAGTGCATCTTCAAGGTTCTCCAATACAACCTGGGTATCCACACCCTTTATGTCAACATCCTTTTTTAAAAGCCTCAATTTTTCTATATCATCACTTACCTGTTTGAGAGATGTCTCCCGCTCAAGTATCGCCTTTTCTACATCTTCCCTCTCCCTCCCAGCCTTTCCTTTCTTTAGGTGGAGCATATCCTCATCTCTTAGATATCCCTGTACCTTATTCTTAAGATGCGAGACCTTGGTTAATGTATCTAAGAGTTCTGCCTTCTGACCCTTAAGCCTCTCATCCCCTGATTGGAGATCTCTGGATATCGTCCGGTGGCTTCCCTCTGAATCCTGGAGGCTTCTGGCAGTATCTTCCATAACAGAAGAGAACTTTGTAGCCTCTTCCCTCATCCTCCCTATCTCCATGGCAGCACTATCCTTCTGCCCTTTGAGTTCCGTTATCTCCTGAAGCAGCCGCTCTTCAAGCCTTTCCAACTCCTGAGTTCGGACTATTGCAAGTTCTATATCACGTTCCTTTGAATGTATTGAATCTTTCAGATTGAATGTCCTTTCTCTTATATCCTTTAAGGCTCTCTCTTCGTCGAGATATCTGCTCCTTGCCCCTTCAAGCAATGCCTCCTTATCGGCAATGCTGGTAGTAAGTTCAATTATCTTCGTTCTTATATTATCTTGTTTCTTCTTTAAGTCATGATTTTCTCTGTTTAGCTCAGTATGCTCTTCTGATGCCAATAAGAGTTCTATATGCTTGAGTTCCTCTTTAACGGCCTTATACCGTTCAGCCTTCTTTGCCTGCCGATTTAAGGAATTAAGCTGCCTCTTTATTTCACCTATAATATCGTTAACCCTGACGAGGTTCTGCCTGGTGGATTCAACCCTTCTCAAGGCCGCCTCTTTCCTCTGCTTGTATTTATTTATCCCGGCCGCCTCTTCGAATATCAGTCGTCTGTCTTCCGGTTTCGCATTAACAAGCCAGTCAATCCTTCCCTGTTCTATAATCGAATACGCCCTGGTACCTATCCCGGTATCCGTGAACAGGTCGACGACATCCTTAAGCCTGCACTGTACTTTATTTATATAGTACTCACTTTCGCTCGAACGATACAGCCTTCTCACCACCTCAATCTCTGTAAAATCTGCATACCTAACAGGAGCCCGCCCCTCCTCGTTGGATAGGGTCAGGACAACCTCTGCCATGCCTAAAGATTTCCTTATCTCACTGCCATTGAATATTACGTCCTCCATATTCTTTCCCCTCAAGTGCCTGGCGTTATGCTCACCAAGGACCCAGCGGATGGCGTCTACAATATTGCTCTTACCGCATCCGTTCGGCCCCACGATGGCGGTAACTCCCATTGGAAATTGAAGGGTAGTCTTATCGACGAATGATTTGAAACCGTGGATATCGAGTTTTTTTATCCTCATATGCAGAGTTGTTCTTAAGAATGGTTTTACGGGGGCAATCTACCAGAATTCAATCCCTTTGTAAAGGAAAAATACAACAGATGGTATAATGTGATTGCACTAATACAACATATTGTTATTTTTCCCCTTTTTCTACCTTTAAGTGAAGATGCCCCGCCAACAGGGCGGGCATCTTGACAGCAAGGAAGTTTCCATTACATTAGCGCGCCTCCTACAAGGCGGGGCTTACGGTATGCATCAAGAGTCGAGAATATACCAGAGTCAATCCGGTTTTTTTTCGCCCAATGCAGCCTGTGCTGCTGCAAGACGTGCTATTGGGACCCTGTAGGGTGAGCAGCTCACATAATGAAGACCGAGATTGTGGCAGAACTCTACAGATGACGGTTCACCTCCATGCTCACCGCAGAGACCCAACTTTATCTCAGGCCTCACCTCCCGGCCCTTTTGGACACCCATCCTTATTAGCTCACCCACACCTTCCCGGTCCAGCACAACAAAAGGGTCTTTTTCGATAAGTTTTTTTTCGATATAGTACGGGAGGAAATTACCAGAATCATCGCGGCTTAAACCATAGACAGTCTGTGTGAGGTCATTTGTTCCAAAAGAGAAGAATTCTGCTTCAGCGGCAATTTTATCTGCAGTGATGGCAGCCCTGGGCAGCTCAATCATCGTACCTATCGTATATTCAAGGCTTATCTTGAAGCGATCCTGAACCTCACTACAAACCTTACAGATATGCTCCTTTAGTAGTTTTAACTCGGATACCATAAACACAAGAGGTATCATTATCTCCGGGATTACCTTATGACCTTCCCTTGCGAGTTCACACGCAGCCTCCATTATAGCACGCACCTGCATCTCATATATCTCCGGATATGTTATGCCAAGCCTGCATCCCCTGTGCCCTAACATAGGATTGAATTCCTTTAAGGACTCGACCTTCTCCTTAATCATCTCAAATGGCTTTGACATCTCCGATGCCAGCTCCTCTATATCACTGTCCTTCTGGGGCAGAAACTCATGCAGAGGCGGGTCTAGCAGCCTTATGGTCACGGGGAAGCCGTCCATCTCCTTGAAAATCTCTTTAAAATCCTCTTTTTGCATCGGGAGTATCTTTTCGAGGGCCTTTCTCCTTCCCTCCTTGTCGATAGAGAGTATCATCTCCCGTACTGCCCTTATCCTGGACTCTTCAAAGAACATGTGTTCAGTCCTGCATAGTCCGATCCCCTCGGCACCAAACGACCTTGCGACCCTCGCATCCTTTGGGGTATCTGCATTTGCCCTGACCTTCAGCTTCTTATATTCATCCACCCAGGTCATTATCTTTTCAAAGTCACCTGAGAGCTCAGGGTTTATTGTTGGAACCTTTCCCTGGATAACCTCTCCCATGCCGCCGTCCAGTGTTATCGTATCACCCTTCTTGACGGTTATATCTCCAACTGTAAATAATTCTTCTCTGTAATCTATCTTTATCTCACCACAGCCCACAACGCAGCATTTACCCATACCTCTCCCCACTACCGCCGCATGACTTGTCATCCCCCCCCTTGCGGTCAATATGCCTTGACTGGCATGCATGCCGTGAATATCCTCGGGGGACGTCTCTATCCTAACAAGGATTACCTTCTTGCCATCCGCCGCAAGTGACACTGCCTCGTCCGCTGTAAATACCACCTCACCAACAGCGGCCCCTGGGGATGCAGGTAAACCCCTTGCGATGACATTCTTCTTTGCCGTCGGGTCTATGTTTGGATGGAGGAGCTGGTCGAGCTGGTTTGCATCAATCCGCAGGATAGCGGTCTTTACGTCAATGAGCCCTTCTTCAACCATATCTACCGCAATCTTTATGGACGCCCTTGATGTACGCTTTCCGTTCCTCGTTTGCAACATCCATAGTCTTCCCCGTTCTACGGTAAACTCTATATCCTGCATATCCCTGTAATGTTCCTCAAGTCTTTTATAGAGTTCCACCAATTCCCCGTAAGTCTTCGGCATAACCTCTTCAAGAGAGGGAAGGGTCGTATCTGTATTGTGACCTTTGTTGAGGGGTTGCGGTGTACGTGTACCCGCTACTACATCCTCTCCCTGGGCATTTACAAGGAACTCTCCGTAGAATATTTTCTCTCCTGTAGATGGGTCTCTGGTAAATGCCACGCCAGTTGCAGAATCATCACCCATATTTCCGAAAACCATCGTCTGAACATTGATAGCCGTTCCCCAGTGGTCAGGTATATTATGGAGCTTCCTGTATGTAATGGCCCTCTGATTTTCCCATGAAGTAAAGACCGCACCTATCGCCCCCCAGAGCTGCTCCCAGGGATCATCAGGAAAGACCTTCCCGAGTCTTTCTTTTATTAGTGTCTTGAACTCAAGGACAAGTTCTTTAAGATCATCTACATCCAGGTCGGTATCAAATTTTACACCCTTCATTCTCTTCTTCTTGTCGAGTATCAGCTCAAATGGGTCTTCCTCTCCCTGGCTCTCAGGCTTTAATCCCATTACGACATCGCCGTACATCTGGATAAACCTTCTGTAACTATCGTATGCAAACCGCTCATTCTGTGACTGTTCGACAACCCCCTTTATAGTATCGTCATTTAAGCCCAGGTTAAGCACGGTATCCATCATGCCGGGCATGGATATCCTTGCCCCACTCCTTACAGAAACAAGGAGGGGGGCCTCCATGTCTCCAAACCTCTTGCCCATCATATTTTCAATCTTCTGGATATTTTCTCTTACTGTCTCCTCCAGACCCTCAGGATAGTTTCCATTATTTTCATCGTAATAAGTACAGACATCTGTTGATATTGTAAAACCCGGTGGCACAGGGATGGCAAGATTTGTCATCTCTGCAAGATTCGCACCCTTACCACCAAGGATATCCTTCATCCCTGCATTTCCCTCCGCCTCACCACCGCCGAAGAAATAGACATGTTTTTTGCCCGTCATATATACCCCTCCTAATAATATTCTACAATCTAAGTTTTGAAAGATCTGCAATCTTTGAGTATAGCCTTTGAATAGAACTCAGGAGCATAAGCCTGTTCCTCCTCGTTCCCTCATCCTCTACCATTACCATCACCTTGTCGAAAAACATATCTATTTTATCCTTTATCGAAACTAGTGTTGTAAATACCTTCTCATAATCCCCATTCTGCCAGTGCTTATCTATCACCGGGGCTATTTTATCTGCGACTCTATTGAGTTCTTCCTCATACTTCTCTTTGAATAGAGAGATATTCGGCTTTTCGGCCCTGAAGTCGCACCCCTTAAGAATATTTGAAACCCTCTTGAAGGCAATTACAAGCCTTTCACAATCGGGGTGCGTCTTGAATGTACTGAGCGCCTTGACCCTGCTTACAGCATCTACGATATCATACCAGGGTGTCGAAAGTACCGCATCTATAATGTCGAAGGAATAGCCATGTGAGAGAAGGAGGTTCTTCAGCCTCTCCTTGAAGAAATCCAGCACATCCTTTTCTGAATCGGCAGACATTCGTGTGATCCTCTTCTCCAATAGTTCCAGAGACTTTTGGATAAGGTCATCCAGTGGGGTCTTAAACCCCTTATCGAGCATTATGGCTATGATCCCAAGGGCCTGGCGCCTCAGTGCATACGGGTCTGCCGCACCTGTTGGAAGAAGACCGACACCGAAACAACCACATATGGTATCAAGCTTATCGGCTATGCTTATAATCGCACCATGTAGAGATGCCGGCAACTTTCCACCAGCGGATGTCGGCAGATAATGTTCATATATAGCTACTGAGATCTCCGGGACCTCCCCAGAGCGTCCCGCATAAATAGACCCCATAATGCCCTGTAGTTTTGGAAATTCTCCGACCATATCAGATACCAGATCGGCCTTACAGAGCATAGCAGCCCGGCCGACAATGGCCTTCGAGAGGAATCCAGGATCGGGGCTAAAGCTACGATAGCTTGTAGGGTTAAAATTTTCTGTCAAGAAATCTCCCGGATTTTCAGTGGGGCTCATCTCCTCGCAAAAGCCAATTTGTGAACCGATATATAGTGCCAACCTGGTAAATCTCTCTACCTTCTCATATGATGTGCCAAGTCTCTTCTGGAAGACAACACCTTTGAGGGTTTGAACCCAGTCGGTTAACGGAACGCTAATATCCCTTTCGAAGTAAAACCTGGCATCATTAAGCCTTGCCTTAAGTACGCGTTCATTACCCTTTATAATAACGCCAGGGTTCTTGGTCTTCATATTAGCAATGGTAATAAAGTAGGGCATTAGCCGCCCCTCTTTATCGGTTATAGAGAAGTATCTCTGGTGTTCTTTCATGGCATTTATAATTACATCCCTGGGCAGTTCAAGAAAGTTCTTATCAACCCCCCCTAGCAGGACTATGGGAAACTCAACAAGGTTTGTAACCTCCTCCAGAAGGGAGATATCCTCGATACACCGCCCCTTTATCTTACGGACAGCCTTCTCAATCCCATCCCTTATCATCATTGCCCTATCCTTCGGGTCTAATATGACATACGATGACTTTAGTTTTTTCAGGTAAGAACTTACTGAATCAATCTTGAATGATTTTGGTTTTAAGAATCTGTGTCCATGGGTGAGTGGCCCGCTCTTTACATCTCCGACCACGAAAGAAACGGTCTCGCTTCCATATAATGAGAGTATCCAGCGGATGGGTCTGCCGAAGGCTATATCCCCCTCGCCCCACCTCATAGTCTTCGGGAACGGGATCCTGGTTATAATCGAAGGGATTATCTCCTTCAGAATATCCCCGGTCTTCCAGCCCTTCAGTTTCTTTCTTATGAATAGGTATTCACCCCTCTTGGTTTTAACCACCTTTACTTCCTTAAGAGACACCCCCTGGCTTTTTGCAAAACCCTTGGCAGCCTTTGTCGGCCTTCCTTCCTTATCAAACGACTTCTCCTTAGGAGGCCCGCTTACCTCCGTAAACGTATCTTTCTGCCTATCATCGAGTCCCGCGACAATGACAACAAGCCTGCGGGGAGTTCCAAAAGACCGTATGTCTTTTAAATCAAGGCGATTTTCGTGCAGCGCCTTCTCCAACTCCTCTTTCATTGAAATATAGGCCTTCGAAATGAAGCTTGCTGGCAGTTCTTCCGTTCCTATTTCTAGAATAAGGTCTTTTGGCATGGGTGGAATTTTAGTATAAGTAGGGACGAAACACTCTATCAAATTTGGATAAAATTTCCAACTTTTTTATCGAAATGGGTTCAAATTAGCTTTTTAGCTTATAGCTTCTTAGCTTTCCAGGGAAAACAGGGAGTAGCCTAAGAAGCTACCACTTAACCAGCTACAACCTAGACTAGCTATTTTTTCAATAATTCCTTGACAGTATGTATATACTGGTGTTATGAACTTTCTACGAAGAATCCTATCCAGGTAACCCGCTGCAAGCGGGTTTAATAGGGAATCCCGTGAGAATCGGGAACGGCCCCGCCACTGTAAGTGGGAACGAAATCTGCACTATCTGCCACCACCTCGGGGTGGGAAGGCGCAGAGACTAGAATGAACCACGAGTCAGGAGACCTGTCTGGGTAGACCTCACAAACGTCCTCGAGGGTCAGGAGAGTGAGGGATGATATGCATTTATATTAATCCCCGGACCCCATGACATCAGGGCCGGGGTTTCTATTTTCCAGGAATGGATAAGGAATATGTTTCCAGTGTAAAAAACCCTGGGAACTGAAGAATAAAAAACCGTAGCTCGTGGATCGTGATTCGTGCATCGAAACCCGTAACTCGCAACTCGCAACACGAACCACGACACACGCAATACGATGATTTTGTTTCGTCAAAACCCTTGGAAACTGATTACACAGATTTCTAACCAGTCAATTTTGCGATGTTTTTAATCGGTGTAATCTTATTGTAATCTGAGTAATCAAAGTATAAGACTTACAGCATGGAAAAAACTGCAGTAATTATCTTCGGACACGGCAGTCCTGTACCAGAGGCAAACAGGACACTTTTCGATGTAGCCGATCGTATAAGAGAGAAAGGCAACTATGAAGTTGTCCAGCCTGCCTTCCTCGAATTTGAGCATCCAAACTTTCAAGAGGCGATCGATATCATCTTAGACAGGGGCAAAAAAAAGGTAATAATACACCCCTATTTCCTCTATATGGGGGTCCATGTCAGGAAGGACCTCCCTCAAGAGGTAGATTCAGCAAAGAGGAGATACCCGGATATTGAGATTAGAGTTGCCAAGAATCTGGGTTGTCACGAGAAGATCGTAGAAGTGGCTGTAGAAAGAATTGAGGAAGAAATGGAGCAGGGACCAGGGATCACGGGTCGTGGATCAGGGCTCAATACCCGGAAAAAGGCCCGGCACCCGGCAAAACAACATCCAATTGAGGCGGAGAGTTTCCGAATCATCGGCAAAGAGATCGATGAATCAAGATTTGGCCCGATGGAACTGCCTATTCTAAAGAGGGTCATCCATGCTACAGCGGATTTTGATTTTACAGGTAACCTCATGTTCAGTCAGGGTGCCATAGAGAGAGCCATCGATTCTATAAGATGCGGTGGAGATATTATTACCGATGTTCACATGGTAGAGGCAGGAATAAATAAGAGTATACTGGAGGGGTTTGGTGGATCTGTAAAGTGTTTCTCAAGGGATCCTGATATAATAGAGCTTGCAGATAGAGAGAAGATTACTAAGACATCCGCCTCCCTGCGAAAGGCCGCGGGGTTGATGGATGGTTCCATTGTGGCCATAGGTAATGCACCAACCGCCCTCTCGGAACTTATAAGGCTGATAAACGGAGGAAGGGCAAAACCTGCTATGATTATAGGGGTCCCTGTCGGTTTCGTCGGAGCCGTTGAGTCAAAGGAAGAATTGATTAGTTCCGGGTTTCAATATATAACATGCAGGGGGAGGAAGGGTGGAAGCACTGTTGCGGTGGCGATAATAAACGCCCTCCTGATCTTAGCAAGTGAGAAGACAAAGTCAAACTAAACCCTTCGCCTAAAGGCGAGGGTTTTTCTCCCAGTCTCCGAGTAGGACAATAAGTTTGGAAAGTCATAAAACAAAACCTAAAACATAAAACAAAAAGGAGGTATAGAACTATGGAGCAGATATTGAAGGATGAAAAGGTGCTTTTAAAGACCCTCTGGCCAGTCCTGCTTATCTTTGGGATGGCCCTTGCGACGGTAATTATCGTCTACGGTATGGAATCTATAGCCCACGGTGTACACGACGCATTCCATGATTTCAGGCATGTTATCGGCATGCCATGCCATTAGGCATGAGATGGTTTACATAGTTAACATTGTTTGTATGGTTAACATGGTTTGTATGGTTAACATGGTTCACAGGGTTGGCATAGTTCACATGGTTTAAATAAAAAATGCAAAGTTAACAAAGAAAACCAGGTAAACAAAGCAAACTGGGTAAACCAAGTAGACCAGGTAAACACACAACCCGTAACCCGCAACTCGCAACAATGTAAAACATATTTTTCAGGAGGAAAGTATGGAACTGGATTATACCGGTTGGAAGAGAGGGGTTGGTTCGGGTGTTGTAGCAGGGATTATATGGGGATGGGTAGCCATGGTTTTAAATACAATAAGCGGCGTATTCCCTTTTGAGAGTTCCCTTTTTCATAACCTGATCAGTTTCTCAGTTGGAGGTGCCGTCATTGGTATTGTTGTGGGTGTTTTTTTAGCGATTACCAGCAAGTGGCTTCCCTTTAAGGGTTTTTTCACAAAGGCGGTCTTCGTTTCTACCTCTATATGGATATTACTCTCTATCGGAGGGTTTCTGCTCTCTGCAATGAGTCCATGGAGATATAATGCCTTAGGGGTCCAGGCATTCCAGGGTCTTGTGCTGGCTCTTATACTCGGGTGTATATTAGGAACCGTTTGGAAGGTATATCAAAGAAAAGGGGTTTGAGAAGGGGCTTAACAACCGGCACCTGCGCAGCCGCTGCCAGCAAGGCGGCAACCATCGCCTTCTTATCGGGAAAAAGGCCAAAGAATGTTGAAGTGGCTCTACCATCAGGTCAGACGGTTAATCTGCCTGTTCATAGTTATTCAATAGGGCAAGAGAATGTGGTTGCATCTATAATCAAGGATGCGGGTGACGACCCGGATGTGACAAATGGGGCGGAGATAAAAGCAGAGGTCAGTGGTCAGCAGTTATTAGCCGGTGGTGTAAATGCCTTTCGATTCACGGTTCAAGGTTCACGATTCACGGTCCTTACAGGCAAGGGTATCGGTATCGTTACAAAGCCTGGATTGGCTGTACCGATTGGAGAGCCTGCAATAAATCCGGTACCAAGGAAGATGATAAAAAAGGCCGTTCGCGACGTCATCTCCCAGTTATCCACGTGTCCTCCTCAACTCTCGATTACAATCTCAGTTCCCAAGGGTGAAGACCTTGCCAAAAAGACGATGAATGCCCGTTTGGGTATAGCAGGGGGTATCTCTATCCTCGGTACTACAGGTATCGTAGAACCCTTATCAATATCTGCATACAGACATTCAATAATCTGTAGCCTTGATGTGGCTGTTGCATCGGGCTGTAGTGTAATCTTGTTATCCACAGGAAGGAGCAGTGAGAAGGTTGCCCAGAGAGAGTTAAACCTTCTTGAGGAGGCTTGCGCTTGCATACTTGTAGGAGACCACATGGGCTTTGCACTAAGAGAGGTAGCAAAGAAGGAGAAGGCATCAGGGGCCTTGAAAAAGGTCATCATCGCAGGACAATTCGGGAAATTCAGCAAATTAGCATCCGGACACTTCGAAACGCACTGTAAAGATTCTAGTGTCGAGCTGGAATTCCTTGCAGGTCTTGCAGAAGATGCAGGGGCTAAAAGAAAAATCGTTAACAATATAATAGATGCAAATACCGCCAGAGAGGTATTCTTTGTATTACAGGAAAATAGATTAGACGGTGTCTTTAATGTTGTGTGTAAAAAGATAAAGAAAAATGCCAGAGCGATTGTAGGTTCATATCCTCGGATTGGATGTATACTGGTAGGATACTTCTCTGACATTAAGACACTTGCCATATAATAGAACTTAGGCACTTCGTGGCAAAAGGTTCAAGGCTTAAGGTTTAAGGTTTAAAACTCGCAACACGCAACTCGTAACACACAACTCGTAACCCGAAACTCGCAACACGCAACACGCAACTCGAGAACATTCCATGTACGAGACAAAATATAATGAACTCTAAAGAAGCCATTACCTTACTCACAGAGCTATATGGTATTGAACCGGAATACACAGATATATGGGGTAATCGACATGTTGTTCCTGAGAGCACACGTCTCACACTCCTCAAGGCGATAGGCTTAAGTATAGATTCCACCGGGCCCGCAAGTGCTATCCTGGAGAAGGAGATATTCCAGCTCTGGCAACACAGACTGGACCCTGTCCAGGTTGTTCGTGAATCAGACCTGCCAACCACCTTGACGCTGAGATTGCCTCGTCATGAAGAAGGCCTCAGATTCCACTGGCTCCTTGAAGAAGAGGATGGCAAAAGGCATGAGGGGAATTTCTGCCCAGATGAGCTTAAACGAATTGAAAGCAGGAATTTTAATGGCGAGGTCTTTGACCGTTATATACTCCCTGTGCCGATTGTCCCTGATAAGGGTTATCACCGATTCATCCTTATAAGAGATGAACCTGGGAAAAAACACGAAACAATTATCTCCTTTATAGTCACCCCAGACAGTTGTTATCTTCCACCGGACCTCGTTGGAGACGACCGAACAAACCGTATATGGGGGTTGGCTGTTCAACTCTATAGTCTGAGGTCATCGCAAAACTGGGGAATAGGAGATTTCACAGACCTTACCGATCTGGTGCAATTGTGCGCCAAACTAGGAGCTGGTATTGTTGGCATAAATCCAATTCACGGACTCTTCCCGCACAACCCATCTCACACAAGCCCGTATTCACCATCCAGCAGGCTGTTGATAAATATACTCTACCTGGACATAGAGGCTATACCTGATTTTACCGAGAGCAAGGAGGCGTGCGATATAGTCTCAAAAGATGAATTCCAGCAACATCTGAACACCATCCGGCAAGGCGACATTGTTGATTATTCTGCTGTAGCAACCGTTAAATTAAGGATTCTGGATATATTGTACCGCTCATTCCGTAAGAACCACCTCTTAACCAAAACGAATCGCGGGGAATCATTCTATAGATTTATTGCCGAGGGCGGGAAATTTATGAAACGGCTTGCCACCTTCGAGGCCCTGCAGGATCATTTTTATAAGAAGGACAGATCGATCTGGGGATGGCCTGCCTGGCCTGAACCGTATCGTGATCCAGATGGCAAGGCAGTTAGAGATTTTGAAGCGACAAAAGGAGAAAGGATAGAGTTCTACCAGTATCTCCAATGGCAGGCGGATATACAATTGCATAATGTGTCCCTTAAATGTTCGGAACATAACCTGCCTGTCGGGCTCTATCTCGATCTGGCAGTCAGCATCGACCGTGGTGGCGCTGAGGCCTGGGCCAATCAGGAACTATATGCACTCGATATAGGTATCGGGGCCCCCCCTGACGACTTTAGTCTCAATGGGCAGAACTGGGAGTTACCACCAATGATACCAAAACGTCTGCGTGATACTGCCTATCTCCCTTTCATTACCACCCTGCGCCATAATATGCGCCATGCCGGGGCTATCAGGATAGACCATATAATGACACTCATGCGCCTCTTCTGGATCCCTCCCAATAAACCTTCAAGGGAAGGCACCTATGTACATTACCCCTTTGATGATCTCATGGGGATACTGGCCCTTGAAAGTGAGCGCAACAAGTGCCTTGTTATCGGGGAAGACCTGGGAACAGTTCCTGATGCCGTTCGTAAAGATATGGTCAGGTGGGGTGTTTTTTCATACAAAATCTTCTATTTTGAGAAGACAAAAGAAGGAGAATTCAAAACACCAGATGCGTACCAATCAGATGCCGTGGTTTCAGTAAGTACCCATGACCTTCCAACCCTGAGGGGTTATTGGGAAGGCATTGATTTAGCGCTGCGCAAGAAACTTAATCTATTCCCATCTAAAAAAATACTGAACGATCAACTCTTATCCAGAGAACTGGACAGGGCTCTTCTACTCAAGGCCCTGGAGCATGTAGACCTGCTCCCTGAAGAAACTACAACCGATCCAGCCTCAATACCAGAATTGACAACTGCCCTCTCTCGGGCCATACATACCTTTCTCTCCCGCACGCCATGCAAAATTCAGATGGTACAGTTGGAAGATATGCTAAATCAACCTGAACAGGCAAATATCCCTGGAACTACAAACCAATACCCAAACTGGCGCCGAAAGTTGTGTCTGGACCTCCATACCATTGTCAAGGATTCAAATTTTATCTCCATCGGGCAGGCAATAAACAGAGAAAGGGGTACAGGCCTATTGAAAAGAGCGGATACCGTAAGAGGCAGATAGCCAGATACTCACACGGAAAAGCTTTACAAGGTTGTATGTTCCAAGGATAATTAAGCAGGATGAGAGTTTAAGGGAAGGAGGAACTGTAATTATAAAGGAAGACCCTCTTTTCAGGGGACTAATAATGAGTAAGGGGGGTACTAACCCCCCTTACATAATAACAGCTACTTAATAGCTATATTCAGAAAGACCCTGGATGTGCAACTGAGTACAATCTAATTATTCCGGTTTTGCATATCCGAATAGAGTTTCACGGTCGATGAGGCCTATAAGGTCTTTATGTGAATTCTCTGATTCGAAGTACCACACCCTGCCTGATGCATCCGCAAAGATGCTTGCCTTTGATTTATCAACAACGCTGTTCGTAAATGGATCCGTTGCAAAACGAGTTGAAGGGTTATTCTTCATATTCTCTGCGCACCCTTCACAGGAACCGTAATAGGAATTGCCGTCAATCTTAATCACGCCCTGCGCCTCTGACTCAAAGTGGTTGGTCACCATATTTACCTCATTCGGGTTGACCCTGGTAATCCATGAACTGGCTGGACCGCTGGTTATACCTCCATGGTTGCCGGTCTTAAGTGCCTCCAGCCTCTTTTTGGCAATGTGGGCCTCCCTTATCGTTTGCAGCTTGGCAATCGCGATATCCCTTGTTCCAGCCTCTTTTGACCCTGCGTAACTATAACCCGTTAGACTAACAGCAGAAATAAATATCGATAGAACAGCAAAGATCATACTTGATAAAAGTACCTTCTTCATATCCCCTCCTGTTGATTGTTTGATTTTTAATAGCACATCCTCTTTTTTTTAATTCTGTGTATCAAGCTACCAGACTTCTGGCTTTAGAGATACTCTCACCTCCTTTTTCGATATTTAAATGAGCCTAATTATAATGAAACAACCTTAAAGGAAGATTAAAGCACATTTTAAAATGCGCATATCTTACAGACTAAAGATAAAATATTTTTAGTCTTTTTTGGGTCTCATAAGATTGCTAGAATGAGTAACAGCTTGACTTTAATGAGGGATAATTGAATAATGTTTCCAGTGCAAAAACCCCTGGAAACTGATCATTGTCTTTACATATAATTCAATGAAGGATAACATCTCCACCGTATATTTCGCTAACCTCAGGGCTGACGCAAAATTTAACCTCTTAAATAAGCTTGATGACC
>JAUXIU010000202.1 GCA_030620895.1 Deltaproteobacteria bacterium | reverse complement strand
TGGAGCAAACAGGTAAAGAAAGACTGATATGTGACTATATCGCCGGGATGACAGACAGGTTTGCCCTTGAGGAATATAAGAGGCTCTTTGACCCATATGAACGGGTTTAAATGGGGCACCTCTCCTTCAAGATGTTAAAGGCCTTGTTTAGTTCTTCATGGCTGCCAAGAAGAACCAGAACATCACCGGGCTCTATTATGAATTCAACAGAAGGGTTCGTCCTGGCGGTCCCTTTTCTAATAACTGCAATTATGGTGGTGCCGCTTATCTTCCTCAGATGAAGTTCTCTTATCTTTTTTCCTGCAACCGAGCATCCCTCGTCTACATAAAAGGTGTCTGTTACACTTGCAGCGAGGATAGATGTAAGCTCTGCAACCCTCTCTTTGGCTAAGGAGGGATTCCTGAGCATTACATATCCTTCATGCCTTATAATATCTATCTGATTCTGTATTATGTTTGTCGGTATCCTGTAGTCATGTAATACCCTTGAGAATATCTCTACGGATGTCTCAAACTCCTCAGGGATTACCTGGCTGGCCCCGAGTCTGTAAAGCTCTTCCACCTCATTTATATATCTGGTCCTCACCAGAATTGAGGCCTTTTCGTTTAAATCCTTTACAGCTATTACCCCCCTTCGTGTCGCTATTGGATCTGATATTGCGAAGACTACCATCCGAGTCCTTTCAACCCCAATGCCCTTTAAAACATCTGGATGGCTACAATCCCCGTATACAACATTGTGCCCTTCTTTCTTTGCCTGTCGAACCCTATCTGCATGCATATCCAGTATAATGTATTGTATTCCGATTTCCTTCAAGACCCTTGCAAGATTTTGCCCATTGATGCCAAATCCAACAATAGTTACATGGTTTGACATGGCTGTCTTCTCCGACACGTCTGGAGCTGTTACTTTTAGCTTTAAAAGCCTTCCAATATTAAAGGCTATATCAGAGGATCTCTCGAAGAGGAAAGGTGTCATACCCATAGTCAAGATAGAAGCAGCGAGGAGCGTTTGGTAGTATGAGACGGTCAACAGACCGTATTCATTCCCCATCTTTATAAGGATAAAAGAGAACTCGCCTATCTGCGCAAGGCTTATACCAACCATAATATTGAGGCGCAGCGGATAACGCAGTATCTGTCCCACCCCTATTATGATTAAGGCCTTTATAATGAAGATTGCAATGGCGATGCCAAGGAGCAAAGGTATTTGGTTTACAAAATAGTATAGCTCAAGGAGCATCCCTATAGATATGAAAAAGAGGCTCTGGAATGTATCTCTGAATGGCAGGATCTCTGCTATGATCTGGTTACTGTATTCGGATTCAGATATAACAAGTCCTGCTATAAATGCACCGAGCGCCAGGGAGAGGCCGAAGAAGGAGGTGAGCCACGCCGTGCCAAGACAGAGCAGGAGTATGGTTAAGATAAATATCTCTCTGCTTCTCAGCCTGACAATCTGATAAAGGAACTTTGGCACAAGGTAGGAAGCTGCCGCTACTATAACAACCACCGCAATTACGGCGACCAGGAGACTTTTTGCAATCGACAGGAAAAAGGCATCTCCAGTCCCTCCAAACCCCTGAAGGATTAGAACCATCGGAACGATACAGATATCCTGAAAGAGGAGCATCCCTACTGAAAGGTGTCCATAAGGGGCGTTTACCTCTCCCTTATCAATCAGGAGTTTAAGCACTATGGCTGATGAACTAAGGGATATTATAAACCCCATTAGCAGCGCTACCGGAAGTGGCTGGCCGAGAAACCTTTCTATGGCCAGAATGAGTACTGTAGTAAATCCGACCTGAAGACCTCCCCCCAGGAGCACCTCTTTCCTTATCTTTAAAAGCTTGGTGATAGAGAACTCAAGACCTATTGTGAAGAGTAGTAGGACTATCCCGATCTCCGCCAAGACCTCGACTTCATGGATGTTTGTTATGAGAGCTAATCCATATGGCCCTATAACAACACCCGTTATGAGAAATCCCACTATAGTAGGTATTCCCAACTTGTGAAAGAAGAAGGTTATAGGTACGGCTGCTACCATCAATATAATGAGGTCTTTTAATAATGGGGTCGATTCCAAAGGTATCTACGACCTCCTTCTGCGTATATATTTGTCAATCTCTACTACTATAACGATCGTGGACGTAACAACTCCAATCTCGATCCATTCGTGTATAGAGAGAGGTACTGTCCTGAAGATATATTGGAGGGTGGGCACATAGAGTACCGCTAATTGTGCAAAGAAGGCAGCCACTATGGAGAAGAAGAGGAAGGGATTGCTCAACGGGGACATCTTAAAGACAGAGACCCTTTCTGATCGGCAGTTGAACGCCTGATAGAACTGGAAGAATACCATGGTGGTAAGTGCGATGGTTCTGGCCCTTTCAATGGAAGCCCCATCATTCAATGCACCTATAAATGTGTAGAGTGTCCCTGCTGCGAGGATAAATCCCATAAGTATGGTTCTGTGTATAAGAAGCCCTGAAAATATTTTCTCACCGGGACTCCTTGGGGGGCGGTCGAGGATACCCTTGTCTCCCGGTTCAAAGGCAAGGGCGACATCCTGGAGACCGTTCGTTACAAGGTTTAACCAGAGAATCT